>NZ_QQWV01000032.1:0-44160 GCF_003951715.1 Sphingomonas sp. ABOLH
GCATGATCTCGACCTCACGCAGCTTCCCGATGATCTCCTCAGGCTTGTGCTTCTTGGCAGGCATGCGTCGTCCCTTCCTTGATCCAGACTGTCATAGTCGATGGACCACTCAGAAGGGGGCAGCTCAACACTTCCTCGCGTCGACAATGAGGCACAAACTGGCGCGACGACGTCTTCGCCCGAGGCGCGATTAACATTCGTTAAGCACTTTATCCTAACACTCTCGCATGCCGAACGTGACCCTCTTGCAAATACTGAGGAAGGAGCTTGCGCAAGCGTCACTTCTCGCCATCGCCTATTTCATCGCAGCCTATGTAGCTGTCACCTACACGCGCGTGGGAGGCGGCGTTGCCCTTCTATGGTTCGCCACGCCGTTGCTGGCGGTCGATCTCCGTTATCGTCCGGAGCGCTCCTGGACGCTGAGGCTGGTGGGCTGTGCAATCGCAAGCGCCCTCGCGACCACCATCCACGGACTTGGCTTGCAGGTGGCCCTTCCATTCGCCCTGCTCGGCGTTGCGGAAGGGGCTGCGATCGCCTGGCTCATGCGGCGGGTCGAGCCGACGCCTCGTCACCTCACGTCCCTGCGCGAACTCGGCCTTTTGCTCCTGGTCGCTGGGCTCGCGGTCCCGGCCGCGACCGCGCTACCGGCAGGTCTTCTTGCGCATGGGGCCGCAGACCTTCCTGTTTGGCGCAACGCGTTCAACTGGTTCGTCGCCCATTCGCTGGGCACACTGACGGTCATGCCGATCGTCAAGCTGGTAATCGGCGGGGACGTCACGGCGTGGAGCAAGGCAGTGCGCCGGAGAGAGCTTTATGAGCTCGCGGCCCTAACCACGCTGCACGTCACGGTTGCGGTGCTCGTCTTCGCTCAGACGCAGCTGCCGCTCCTGTTCGTGCCGCTGCTTCCGTTGATGCTGATGGTCTTCCGGTTCGGCCGATTAGGCGCCGCCTTGGCGCTACTATTGCTGACGATCATCGGCTCGGTATGCACTGCTCGCGGGCTGGGACCTGTTGCGATGCCGGAGCTGAGTGCGGGCGGCAGAATCCAGCTTATCGAACTCTACCTTGCCGTCGCGACGCTGATGGCGCTTCCCGCGGCGACGGAGCTGAAGCGGCGGAAGATCCTTTTTTCGGAGGTGCAGGAGCAAGCCGCCCTTCACAAAATCATTACCGACCGCAGTGGCGACATCATCATGGCGGTCACTGCAGACGGCCGGATCAGCAGGCTATCTCCATCGCTGATGAAGATCGCCTGCTTTGCGCCCGAAGCAGTAGTCGGCAAACTTGCGCGTGAGATCGTCTCTCCTGAGGACGTGGAGCAGATCGTCGACGCGCACCGGCGCGCTATGCTTTCGCCGGACCAGACCATCATTTTCGAGTTCCGGGCGATGAAGGCGTCGGGAGAGATGGCGTGGTTCGAAAGCCATGCCTGCGCCATTTCGGACGAGCATGGCCAGGCGAGCGGAACCGTGAACGTGGTGCGGGAGGTCTCGCGCCGCAAGGCGGTCGAGCTCGACCTCGCCCGCGCCGCTGCGACAGACGCGCTAACCGGTCTTCCAAATCGCCGTGGCCTAGAGATCGCTAGGGAGCGGCTCGCGCAGGCAGGCAAACCTGGGCAGCAGTTCCTCGCCCTCTTCGACATAGATCGCTTCAAGGCGGTGAACGACACGTTCGGTCACGCCTCGGGCGATGATGTACTTCGAACCTTCGCCTCTGTGCTCACAGCGAATACCCGCGGCACGGATGCAGTCGCACGCCTTGGTGGGGAAGAGTTCGCTGTGCTCTACTTAGATGTGAGGCTGGCCGAGGCACGCGCCGCGTGCGAACGTATTAGACTGCAGTTCGCCGCCGAGCGGCTCGCCCTGCCGGATGGCAGGCAGGTGGCCGCGACTGTAAGTGTCGGTCTCGCTCCGATCCCGGACGACGGTGATTTGGAAGGCGCGCTCATTGCAGCGGATCAGGCACTGTACCGTTCCAAGAATGCCGGAAGGAACATGCTTTCGTTAGCGGCTTGAATCGCGTGGCATCCAACGCCGACCTCACCCAGATTCAAAGCGCACCGATAAATCACCTCCGCCAGTTTCCGCAGACCGAGGCTCGGCATGAGCTTTTCCTGAGCCCGTCCGTGCCCGATGCAGCGCCGTAACGCGCTTCACCTGCGCTATGCTGCATCCCGCCAGCTCGGCCGTGCGCGCGATGCTCATCCCTGTCTCCCGCAGCCCAACAATGCGCCTGTGCAAGGCGATATCCGGCTTACGGCCGTTGTACCGCCCTGCTCGCTTGGCGAGCTCGATGCCCTCTCGCTGGCGCTCGCGCCGGGTCTCATAGTCGTCTCGTGCGGTCTGAAGCGCGACGCGCAGCAGCATGTCCTGCACCGCTTCGAGCACGATGCGCGCGACACCGGCGCTGTCAGCGACAAGCTCGGACAGATCGACGATGCCTGGCACGGCTAGCCGCGCGCCCTTCGCCCGGATCGTCGCCACCAGCAGTTCGGCTTCGGGTAATGGCAGACGGCTGATCCGGTCGATCTTCTCCGCAACCACCACCTCGCCCGGCTGCAGGTCAGCAACCATGCGTAAGAGCTCTGGCCGATCAGGCCGCGCGCCCGACGCCTTCTCGCGGTAAACCGCCGCGACGTAATAGCCTGCTGCGCGCGCACCGGTGACAATTGCTTCCTGCCGGGTCAGGTCCTGCTCGTCGGTGCTTACGCGCAGGTACACGCGCGCAGCGCGGATCGGGTTCGTCATGCTGGCTCCGTTCGGTACACCCATGGGAGCCACCACTGCGGCAACCGGCTCGGGATGGCAAGCGCCGATCCTGTCGAGCCTAGCTCAGCAAGCCAGGTCTAAGTAGCTAATGGCGCTGATATGAACGACGACTGATCACCAAATGCGCTGAAGTGCGCTGCTTCGCGCTATCCATCAGCGCCGATATTCAGTATGATCCGAAAACTGGGTCAGCCATGCGAGTTCAGTGCAGGTGGAAGCACAGAGGGTCAAGATCGTGGACGGTGGTAAACTCGTGATCCCGGCGGCCATGCGCCGTGAGCTCGGGATCACCACGGGTGATACCGTTCTCGTCGATGTCGACGATGGCGAGCTACGGGTACGTTCCGTGCCTAAGGCGCTCGAAAGGGCTCGCGCGATCCTTCGCAAATATGTGCCCGAAGGCGTCGGTTTGGCTGACGAGCTGATCGCAGAGCGCCGGCGCGAGGCGGAGCGTGAGTAGCAAGGTCGTACTCGACGCCTCCGCCCTGCTCTGCCTTCTGAACGACGAACCTGGGGCGGATCGGGTAGTCGACGTCCTGACCCGCAGCATTATCGGAACGACCAACCTCGCCGAGGTCGTCTCCAAGCTTCGGGACCGAGGATTGCCGCTCGACGAGGTACGTGAGGCTCTTGGCGGGCTGCACCTCGATGTACGGCCGCTCTCTCCTGCCCAGGCGCTCATCATAGGCGACCTGCGACCGTCGACGAAGGCGCTTGGACTTTCGCTTGGTGACCGAGCGTGTCTTGCCTTGGCGATTGACCTACAAGCGGAGATGTTCACGACGGACGGGCCGCTGGCGAGCGCTGAGGTCGGCGTCACCATCACCAACGTACGGCCGCTGGCCGATTAGCCGCACATTCGTGCTTTTGGGTACGGTACGCTCAGGCAGGCGAGTTGTGGCGGAACAGAGCGGCTGCCGTCCACTGTTTCGGGCGCAGATCCACTCTTTTCAGCTGCTGCTGTAGGTAGGATGGCGTCCACCATTTTAGGGAAACCTACAGGTTGGATACCTTCGAAAGGATCACTCAAGGACGAAAATCATGGTCGCTCGGTACAGCCTGCAATCCACCGTGAAGGGTGAAACGGATCCGGTGACGCTGATCATACATCAGACTGCGGATACGAATGAGCAGCTCGAACTGCTGCTGGCGGTCGAGGGCGCGAAAACCCTGAAGCTCGTTCCGGGTCGCGACCTGGACGGCGCGAAGATAATGATGCGCGCTGGAGCCTCGTTCAGTCGTCACCAGGGCGTCCGGCTCTCAAACGGCTTCAACGTTGTCGACCCATCAACCTGGCATCGCCAGGGCATCGGTACTGTCGCCCTCAACCTCATGGTCGATTGGGCGAAGCGTCACCATCCTGATGCTGACATCCGCCCAGTCGAGCTCAAGCGATACAAGCAGGATGTTGAAGACGACGATCCACGCCTGGCCTTCTATCGCCGGTTCAACCTTCAGTGGGATCTCGCGGATCAGGATGAGGATGCCGTGAATCTTCTATCGCTGCCTATGAAGGTGCGAGACCTTCAGGCAGTCCCACTTCCGTCGCGGTTGACACTATTGCCATGATGAACGGCGACGTCCCCCCCGCTCCTCCGCCTCCGGCAGAAGTAGCTGACGATCTCGAAGCTGTCCTCGCCGGTGCGATGGTCCTTCTCGATACCGTGGAGAGCCTCGAGCCTTACCTTCCGGATCTGACCGCCGACGACCGCGAGCGTGTCGATCGCTATGTAGGCCGTGCCTCGGCCGATGCCACGCTGCGCGCGTACAAGTCGGATTGGCGGCTGTTTTGCGCCTGGTGTCGCGAAAGTGGTTACCGGCCGCTGCCTGCCACACCTTCAACTGTGGCCGCGTTCCTTACATTGCTCGCCGAGACCGGATTTGTCCCCCTCGAACCACGACGGACCAAGACGGGCAAGGTTCTTCCGCGCAAAGCGCCATCTCCGCTTGGCAAGGCGACCATAGGCCGGCGGCTGGCTGCAATCGTGTTCGCCCATCGCGCAGCCGACCTGGAACCCCCGACCTCCCAGCCGGACGCCGCCCGGCTCGAAAAGGCGATGCGCGCGATCCGGCGGGAAAAGCGTGACGACCTCCCGGACAAGAAGCGCGCAGCCGATGGCGATGTGATGCGCGACATGCTCAGGAGCATCACCGGGGATGACCTGCGCGCCTATCGCGACCGCGCGCTGCTTGCGATCGGGATGGCAGGCGCCTTCCGACGCTCCGAGCTCGTTGAAGTAACAGTCGCCCGGGTGGCCGAAGATGCGCGCGGCCTTTTGATCCGGATTCCTTCCTCCAAGACCGATCAGGAGGGCGATGGCCAAACCGTGGCCATTCTGGATGGTCGCAGGCTCGAACCTGTCCACCATTATAATGCATGGATTGAAAAGGCGGGGATTTGCAGCGGTCCGGTGTTCCGCAAGCTCACGCCGCAGGGTCGTCTCACTGAAAAGTCGATGAGCGCGCAGGGCGTGGCCCTTGTGGTCAAGGCCGCAGCCGTAGCGGCCGGCTATCCGCCTGAATTGTTCTCTGGCCATTCGCTGAGGGCCGGCTTCCTCACCGAAGCGGGGCGGCAAAGCGCGAACCTGTTCAAGATGAAAGAGCATAGCCGCCACTCGTCGCTCGAGATGGTCGCCGAATATGTGCGGGACCATGAGCGGTTCCGCGAGCACGCGGGGGAAGGTTTTCTGTGACAGCACTCATCGTAACTGCAAACGGCCTGATCGGCCGTGAGCGAGAGTTAACCGAGGCAGAGCACTTGGCCTTGCGAAGCTATGGGGCGGATTCGACCTTTTTTCATGCGATCGCGCAGGGGCGCACCGAGGCACTGTCGCACAATCCGAACTTCGGCACGTTTTCATCCGGCGCGCGTGCAAAACGCGACGCCATCGACGCCGTTTTCTCAATGTCGCGCCTGTTGAGTGCGCAGACGCTCTGGTCGGGCCATGGCCATGGCTGGGGTGTTCGCGGCGCCCTGGAGGGGGCACCGGCCAGCTTTGTGGGCCTGCATTATCGTTATCCCGGATACATCTCGACATCGACGGAGCGAAGCTGGTGCGACGCATTCCTCGACAAGCGCAGCCGCAACCAGAGCCGCCCCACCATGCTGGAATTTCGGCTGCCGGCCGGCTCGCCTGCGATCGACATGCACGACGGCGCCGCTCAGGGGGAATTTGAGATCCTACTCCCGCGTGACACCCTGTTCTCGATCACCGACGCACAAATGCTACCGGGGGACCTTCTCCAGCTTATCCTGGAGCCTTGCGAGGCGCCGGTATGAGCGAGGATGACTGGCCTCGAGTCGACGATCAGGCGGGACCAAGGCGAGCCGAGGATATCGGTCCCACCGAGCTCACGGCAGCCCTTAACGCGCTCGCTGGTTTCAGCGACAATCCCTGGCTGGTCATGCAGGGTCAGCAACTGGAGCTGATCGACAATGTCCTCAACGGCATGGAGCGCGAAGTTCTGCGGCACATGCACGATGACGATCGACCGCTTGAGACGATGGCGCTTTTGACGGCTCTCTCGCCCATGTGGATCTACGCAGCTTACGAGTTGCTGCGGACGTGGCGCCAGCGGTGCGACGAAGTGGTCCGACTTGCGTCCAGCGGCGGCTTCGATCTGAAAGCAGCCCATCTGGAACGCGAGGTCAATTACCAGCACTACGATCGGGAGCTTCGCGCGCAGCAGCTCAGAATCGCCCGCGACAATCCCGAGCTTGTACAACGGATGCGCGATGATCTGGCGCGGACCGAGATGGGGTTCACGACGATCGAGTTTATCCGCATTGCCCTTGCCAAGCATGAGGTCAGCGGCAGCAAATCCAAGAACAAACCGATTGCCTTTGCGCCTGGGCTCGCGATGCCCAATCGCTACACAGGCAGCATGGAATATGAACTGAGCGTCGGCGGCTCAATCATAGGCTACCATACTCGCCGCGACCTCGCCGAAACGATCCGCTTCATGCCTACCACGCCGGTGCCGACCGCGGAAGAAATGAAGGATTTCCGGGAGTATATGCGACCTCCAGAGGTCGGCTGAGGCTTAAGCCGTCTTCCACTTGCCATTAAAAACTCGCCACCCGACCATGCCCGCTGCAACGCCCAGCATTCCACCGACGAGGTAAGCGCTCGGCGCATCATCCGGGACAAACAGCCCGCCGGCGACGTATCCACCAATAGTGGCGGTCCGAGTGACTGCGCCGTAGATTGCAGCAACCTTGCCATGTTGGGCCGGCGGACACTCGGATTGGAGCAACGTTCGCACGGCAACGTTGTGGATGCTGTTAGCCCCGCCGCCGGCGACGAACGCGATGGCGACGATCGCCAGTGTGCTTGGCGCTAGGCCGATCAGCAGCATGGTCGCCCCCATGACCCCAGCCGTCCCGAACGCTGTCGCTCCCAATCTGTTGCCGATGACGGTTTCGGCCATCGTCGCGCCAAGGAGCATCCCGGCGGCCCAGAGGGCGGTAAGCACGCCAAATGCAACAGGCCCGCTCTTCAGCGTCATCATCACCAGGAAAACGAAAGCGACGTCAGCAATTGCCGTGGCAAAAACCTCCAGGCTCAGCGCGCCCGTGACCACCATAATTCTTCGATTACCGAGTAATGGGCGGTAGTCGGCGAACAGATCAGGCTCTGCCGCTTCTTCCTTCTGGGGTCTGCGGCGCAGGCCACTCATAGCTACGATGCAGCACAAAACGGCAAAGCTGGTGGCATCGACCATAAGTGCGTTGCTGGCCCCGATCCAACCGATTAGGATTCCACCTGCGACCGGACCTGCCAGCATGCCCAAACTACGGACGATTTCGAGATAGCTGTTCGCGCGCGCCAGCGTCATGCCGAGCGCGCCGGAAAGGACCGGAATGAGCGCAAAGGTGGCGGCACTGCTGATTGTGAACAGCAGGCTCAGAACCGCCGCACCGACGAGGGTCATCGGCGGGATAGCTGCGACGATCGCGATCACGACTGCCTGCAGTGCCGAGACGACGATCAGCACCAGAGCTGCGTCCCTGCGATCTATCAGCCGCCCCGCCCAAGGGGCGGCGATCAGGCCGGGAAGCAGCTCCGCGATGAGCAGGGTTGGGACGCCATATGCCGATGAACCTTCGGCGGTCCGAAACATAAGCGTGAGAAGCGTAATTTCATCGCCGATGGTGGAAACCGTGAGCGCAGCGAGTACCAGCCATCCCCACCCCTGCCGGAACTCCAAGGCCATTGATGCACTCCCCCTCTACCGTTCCGTCCGTCTTGGCCTTCCCTGATAAGCTCTCTACCATCGGCGTCCCCCAATCCGCGACGATGTTCAGTGAATTACCGGAGAGCACAGAGGACTTCAGGGTCGATGACGCAGGCGGCCAATTCCGACAGAGGCCGGGGCCGGTAACGCACTTCCCGATGAAGGCTCTTCAAGATCCGCGATAATCGGGCAGTCTGGACGGTCATCGCCGGCGCAGCAACTCACCAGCCCCTGCAACGTATCGACCATCTGGTTGAGCCCCTTGATGCGGTCCTGCAGCTCGAAAATATGCGACTGCGCAATCCGCTTGACGTCGGCGCTGTGGCGCGACCGGTCGCGCCACAGGTTGAGGAGCTCGTTGATCTCCGTCACCGCGAACCCAAGGTCCCGCGCGCGTCGGATGAAACGGAGCATGTTGACGTCGCCCGGTGAATAGTCCCGATAACCTGAATCCCGGCGATCCGCCTTTGGAATGAGGCCAGTCTGCTCATAGTAGCGGATCATCTTAGCGGAGACGCCGGACGCCTTGGCTGCTTGGCCGATGTTCATCGCCCCGCTCCCTTTTCAAGCGTGCCAGTCGATCCCTCCGGGGGTTGGAATCCCCGAAGCCGCAGCGAATTACCGAGGACGAACACGCTCGACATTGCCATCGCGCCGGCAGCAAACACCGGTGACAGCAGGATGCCCCAGATCGGCCATAAAGCACCGGCAGCGACCGGGATGAGCGCCGTATTATAGGCGAAGGCCCAGAAGAGGTTCTGGCGGATGTTCCCGATCGTGGCACGAGAGAGCGCGATCGCCGACGCCACGCCGTTGAGGTGGCCCGACATCAGCACGACGTCGGCAGCCTCGATGGCGATGTCCGTGCCCGTGCCGACCGCAATCCCGACGTCTGCCTCGGCAAGCGCCGGTGCATCGTTGATGCCGTCACCGATGAAGGCGAGGCGACCATATTCTGCTTTCAGGCGGCGTACGGCCTCGACCTTTCCGTCAGGCAGGACTTCAGCGACAACCTCGTCGATGCCCAACTGGCGCGCGATCGCCTGGGCGGTGTGCTGATTGTCGCCGGTGATCATCGCAACCTTCAGGCCGAGACCGTGAAGAGCGGCAATGGCCGCAGGGGTCGTTTCCTTGATGGGATCAGCCACAGCGATGACGGCTGCAAGCTTGCCATTGATCGCTGCATAGAGGGGCGACTTGCCTTCAGCGGCCAGGCGTGATGCTGTCTTGGCGAAAGCGGTGACGTCCAGACCAAGCTCGCGCATGTAGCGATCCGCCCCGATTTCGACCCGATCGCCAAGCACCTCGGCGCGAACACCGCGCCCGGTCAGGGATTCAAAGTTGGCCACCTCAGCGAGACTAAGCTTCTCGGCAAGAGCGGCGTCGACAATAGCGCGGGCAATCGGATGTTCGGACTTGTCCTCTACTGCCGCAATCCGGGCGAGAACGGCCGACCGGTCGAAGCCGAGCGTGACCTGCAAGTCCGTCAGCGCAGGTCGGCCTTCGGTCAGCGTGCCGGTCTTGTCGACGGCGACGACCTTGGCATCACGCAGCAGCTGCAGCGCTTCTCCCTTGCGGAACAGAATGCCCAGTTCAGCTCCCCGCCCGGTGCCAACCATGATGGCTGTAGGCGTCGCCAGACCCATCGCGCAGGGGCAGGCAATGATGAGGACCGCGACCGCATTGACCAGCGCGAAGGTCAAGGCCGGGGACGGACCGAATACCAGCCAGGCGCCGAACGTGAGCGCGGCCACCGCCATGACAGCGGGCACGAACCACATCGTCACCTTGTCCACGAGCGCCTGGATCGGCAGCTTCGATCCTTGCGCCTGCTCGACCATGCGAATGATCTGGGACAGCATGGTGGCATCGCCGACTGCCGTTGCGCGGAATGCCAGAGCCCCCTTCTGGTTGACAGTGCCCCCGACGAGGCTCGCCCCTTCCGCTTTCCTGGCCGGAATTGGCTCACCGGTGATCATGGATTCATCGACGTAGCTTTCGCCCTCGATAACCTCGCCGTCGACAGGGATCCGTTCACCGGGCCGAACTTCGATGATGTCGCCCGCAACGACGTCTGCGACGGCAACTTCGACCGTACCGTCGGCACGGCGTACGCGCGCTGTTTTGGCCTGGAGGCCAACGAGACGCTTGATCGCCTCGGACGTGCGCCCTTTTGCCCTCGCCTCCAGATAGCGGCCGAGCAGGATCAACGCGATGATGACCGCTGCCGCCTCATAATAGACGTTCACTGTCCCTGGCGGGAGAAGCGTCGGAGCGAAAGTGGCAACAAGCGAATAGCCATATGCCGCCAGCGTGCCGACCGCGACGAGCGAGTTCATGTCCGGAGCGAGCCGGATCAGGGCCGGGAGGCCTTTCTGGTAGAAACGAAAGCCTGGAATTGCGAGCACGAGGGTCGTCAGCGCGAACTGAATGTACCAGCTCGTCTGCATGCCGATCGACATCGCAATGTACATATGGACGCTGGGAATGAGGTGAGACCCCATTTCCATGAGAAAGACCGGGAGAGCGAGGATCACCGCGATGGTGAGATCGCGCTTGAGCAGCTTGCGCTCCTCTTCCTTTCGATCGTCGCCGTCATCGGCATCGGCGGCCTTCGCGGCCAGAGGTTTTGCTTCATACCCCGCGCCAGCGATGGCAGCGATCAGCGACTTTGCGTCAGCCGCGCCGCGGATCGTGGCGCGCTCGGTCGCCAGATTGACGCTCGCTTCCACCACACCCGGCACGGCCTTGAGCGCACGCTCGACGCGCCCGACGCATGACGCACAGGTCATGCCGAGCACGGTAAGTTCTGTGGTTTCTGCTGGCACCGTATAGCCCGCCGACTCGACCGCTTTTACCAGCTCGGACCGATTGACCGGGCCTCCCGTCGTGATGCTTGCCCGCTCGGTTGCGAGATTGACGTTGACCGCGCTCACGCCTTCGATCTTGCCGATTGCGCGTTCGACGCGGCCCACGCACGACGCGCAGGTCATACCCTCGATGGGCAGGGTGATTGTCGAAACATCTGTTTCGATGGGGGATTTTTCGGCCAGCATGTTCCGCTTCCTCGATTCTCGCGAACTTGACCAACCCCATGTGAGGCTTCCCATCATTGGAAGGTCAAGGTTCAAGTTTTTTTGGCCGGGCGGGTTGACCTTCCAACGATGGCAAGCCCCATTTCTTACGGGACGAACTCGAATTTTGAGGAGAATCCCGATGCAGTTCCACGTCCAGGACATGACCTGCGGATCGTGCGTCCGGCACATCAACGAGGCGATCGGCAAGGTCGATCCTGCGGCCACTGTCGAGGCCGATACCGTGTCGCGCACCATTTCCGTGACCACCACCGCAAGCCAGGAAGATATCCAGAAGGCGCTGGCGGACGATGGCTATCCGACCACTTTGGTCGAAAGCGCCGAGGAGGTGCAGTCGTGAAGCACGAATGACATAGCGAGCATCAGGCCGAAGGCCTGTCGGATAACCCTGTCATTCGCGATTATCAGGTCGCAAATAACCGCATGCATGCGGACATGGCGATTGAGTTCAGCGGGGACGCTGACCTCGATTTCCTGCGCGGCATGATCCCGCACCATCAAGGCGCGATCGACATGGCCCGCGTCGTTCTCGATCACGGCTCCGATCCCGAAGTGAGCAAATTGGCGCAGGCCATCATCGATGCGCAGGAGAAAGAAATCGCGCTCATGAAGAAGTGGCTCGCTGACCGTAGCCAGTAAGCCGCGCATCCCTATGGCCGGCCTCCTCTGGGCTGCCCCCCAGTCCCCCTGAGCCCTTGGGTCGGCCAGGTGGCTGGGTGTTGATCAACGCAACACCCAGCCATGGGTGCGCCTCGGTATCCAACAATGGAGCCGAGGCGCATTTGCATCCGCCACAGTTGATGAGTTGCAACGAACACACTGCTGAAAGGACGTCTGATGAATGTGACCGTAGGAGCCATCATGCTGGCCTTGGGCGTCGGCATCATCCTTTGGACCAATCAACGAGCGTTCAATCGGCGCAATGTCGCAGGCGTGCAGGAATTCAACTCCTACGGCCATGCCCTCCTGATCCGGACGCTCGAACGGATCGGCAGGCTTGTGGCATGGCTCTTGATGCTCGTCGGCGCCGGATCGCTGTTTGTTTACTTTATGACCGGTCGCGGTTGATGCCCGGTCGGGGGCCAAGGCCTGCCTTGTCGAAGGCCACTGGGCTGCGATCATAGCTGGGTATTCGAAAGCCCCGCGAACGCGGGAGCTGCCAGCGACATCAGGCGTCCACGATCAGAACCTCACCGGATATGAACCCTTCGACCGACCGTTGAAATGCCTTCCCCACGAGCGCGCCCGGAACCGGCTCGAAGCCCGGCATCATGGCACCATAGACGTCCCACGCCTCCTCGAGGACGGTCGGATTGACCACGTTGATCCGTATGCCGCGCGGCATTTCGTGCGCGACGCAGCGCACGAATGTGTCGATCGCGCCGCTGGTCGTCGCATCCGCGATCGCCTCGGGAACGGGCTTGATATTCAAGATCCCGGAAATGAGGGTAAACGAGCCGCAGTCAGCGACATAGTCACAGCCTACACGCACCAGGTTGATCTGCCCGAGCAGCTTGCTTTCGATGGTTACGCGCCATTGATCATCGGTCATGGTCACGAAGGGCGCGTACTCGCAGTGGCCAACGGCGCAGATCACGGCATCGACTTGTCCGACCTTTTCAAACAGCGCTCGGATAGATGCCGTGTTGGTAATGTCCACTTGGTGATCGCATGTCGAGCCAGAGCGGCTGGCGGTCACGACGTCGTGGTGGGCGAGGCCTTTGAGCGCAGCCTGTCCCATGAGGCCGTTAGCCCCAACGATGAGAATCTTCATTGTCGTTGTCTTTCCCGGGTCGATTTTGCGCCGTCAGAGGCCGAGGCGAAAATCCGAAATGCTGGTCTTGGTCAGGGTCAGGTCCCGGAACTGGGTCACAGATCCCTTGCCCTGCGGCGATTGCGCGCTCACGCCCACCCACAGCTTCTGAGGATAGTCATTTTTGAACAAGCGGATCAGCTGCCAGCTCTTCTGGTCCGTCGAATAGTAGAACCCGACCGTTTTCGTATCCGAAGAGATTTTCATCCAGACATTCGGCGCTGTCACAACATCATGATTGTTGTCATCGGAGGTGTCGTTCGTGCGGACGCGGACGCTGACGATGCGAACCCGTCCCCGCTCATCACGCTCCATCGCCATTTTGAGCCAGTGGGCATCATCGACCCATATGTAGAAGGTGCCGGCGTCGTAGGTAGCGTTGAACGACGGGGTCACCAAACCTGACAACGTCCAGGACTTGGCATTATCGACTTCTGCCAGGAGAACCGGCGCAGTGTTGTTCGACAGCTTGCCGTCGGGATCGCGGAAATTGTCACGCCCGCCCTCGCTCGCCAGCGAGATCATTCCTCCTTCAACCTTCGCGGATCTTGCCGCCTGATTAAGCGATCGGGTGAAGCTGATTCCCGGCAGGGCCAGGTTCACTTTTTCATCGCCCATTTGCTGAGCATTCGCCGGCAGCGCCAGACCCATTGCGATCACCATCAAAGGGAGTTGCACTTTCATCGTCAGATCCTCTTTTCTGTCTTGAACGTCGTCAGGTCACCGCCGAGGCGAGTAGACCGGCAAGATGATCGACCGCTTCCTTCTTCGAAATGCGGCCGCGCTGCACCTCGTTCGAGAGCGATGCGGCGGCGCCGACAAAGGCTACGACCGAGGCAAAATGGATGGGACGTGCAGCGCGAGACTCGAGCGTCGCAACGCAAAGGCCGACATAGCGATCATCGCAGTCCCGGCGCATGGTTTCCATTTCGGCGCCGCCACTCAGAGCGCCAGCCAGCGCCGCTGCCACAGGCCCTGACTGCTCGACGCAATCGACATAGGCCTGGGCGATGACTTTAGCCGCCTCCTCGACCGTAGCTGCGCGCTCGAGGGCCTTGGTCAGCTCCTCGATATGGCCGGTATAGTAGCGATCATAGAGCGCGCAGAGCAGCCCTGCCCGGCTCTGGAAATGGTTATAGGCAATCGGCTTGGAGACCCCTCCCCGCTCGGCCGCCTCGGCCAGCGTCAGAGCATGCACGCCGTGCTCGGCAACATACGACCATGCAGCGTCGAGTAGGGCATTGCGGCGATCCGCCGCGGACAACTTCACCACCGGAACAAACTCATATTACGATTCGTAACTTACTTATCGTAATAAATCGCTCGCGACGCAAGCGCACCTTTTTGGTGTCTCGGAAGCGGCGTGATCAGAACGGGTTCGCTGCTTCATGGCGATCGAACACATTGCCAGATTGCGTTCGCGAGAAAGAGCTTGACCTTACCATGATGGGAAGGTGGACAAGGTATGTCGTTTTATCCCCTCTGAGGGACTTGAGAGGCGACATGACTGATTTGATCGACCGCCGTGCCCTCCTTCGGGGAAGCGCGGCTTTGGGAGGAACGGCTGCGCTCGCCAGCTGGTTTCCTGCCTGGGCCCAACCCGTGTCCGCCGGTATCGTGCGGCCACTCCCGACAGTGTCCGGCGATGAAATCCATCTGAAGATCGCTGCGCAGATGATGACGATCGATGGCCGGATGAGCCATGCGATCGGCATCAACGGCACAGTGCCCGCGCCGCTTGTTCGGCTGCGGGAAGGACAGAAGGTCCGCCTCCATGTTGAAAATGCACTGGACGAGGACAGCTCGATCCACTGGCACGGGCTGATCCTCCCCTTCCAGATGGACGGCGTTCCAGGCGTGAGTTTCCCCGGGATCAAGCCCAGGTCGACCTTCACCTACGAATTCCCGATCGTTCAGTCGGGGACCTATTGGTATCACAGCCATTCGGGTCTGCAGGAACAGCTGGGCCATTATGGCCCGATCGTGATCGACCCCGCCGGCGAGGACCCGATCAAGTCCGACCGCGAGCATGTTCTGGTCCTGTCCGACCACAGCCCGCTTCACCCGCATACGATCTTCCGCAAGCTCAAGCAGCAAGGAGGCTACTTCAATTTCCAGAAGCAGACGCTGGCTGGCCAGCTCGCTGGCCGTGACCAGAGCGGCAAGGATCGGCTTGCCTGGGGCGCGATGCGCATGGACCCGACCGATGTTTCAGACGTAACGGGCAGCACCTACACCTATCTCGTGAACGGCCATGGCCCTCGGGACAACTGGACG
The DNA here is from genome assembly GCF_003951715.1 of Sphingomonas sp. ABOLH. NCBI lineage: Bacteria > Pseudomonadati > Pseudomonadota > Alphaproteobacteria > Sphingomonadales > Sphingomonadaceae > Sphingomonas > Sphingomonas sp. ABOLH. The sequence continues at coordinate 15,192 of NZ_QQWV01000032.1, forward strand.
GGGCTGTTTCATCCGGGCGAGCGCATACGCCTGCGCATTATCAACGCCTCGGCGATGACGACGTTCAACTTCCGGATTCCCGGTTTGAAGCTGACGGTGGTGCAGGCAGATGGTCTCCCGGTTCGTCCGGTGAGCGTCGACGAAATTCAGGTAGCGGTTGCCGAGACCTATGACGTGATCGTCGAGCCGGCAGACGACCGTGCCTATACGATCGTTGGCGAGAGTGTCGATCGCTCGGGGATGGCGCGCGCCACCCTTGCTCCGCGCGAGGGCATGGCCGCAATTGTTCCGCCGCTGCGCAAGCGTCCCTTAGCCGACATGAAAGACATGGGGATGGGCGATATGGCGGGTATGTCCAGCATGGATCATTCGGCCATGCCCTCGAGCGGCAAAGATGCTGCTTGCCCGCCGGAACATGCGGCGATGGGACATTGCAAGCCCGCCGGCGACGCGGCGGCAATGGACCAACCGACGATGAGCCACGGCACCGGCGGCATGAAGCATTCGATGCGCGACATGTCGATGGCACCCGAGGTCAAGGACACACCGACGGTTCAGACGATATCGCCGATGCCGATCGACCGAACGGGCGAACCAGGCCAAGGGCTCAAGGATGTCGGCCACAAGGTGCTGGTTTACCGCGATCTCATGGCGGTCGAGCGCAACCCCGACGTAAGAGCGCCGGACCGATCGATGCGGATCCATCTGACCGGCAATATGGAACGTTACATGTGGGCGTTCGACGGCGTCAAACTGAGCGAAGTGAAAAAGCCCATCCCGTTTCTCAAGGACGAGCGGGTCCGCATCACGTTGGTCAACGATACAATGATGGGGCACCCCATCCATCTGCATGGACATTTCTTTGAGCTGGTCACCGGCCACGGCGCCTACGCCCCGCGCAAACATACCGTCCAGGTGCAACCCGGCGGCACCGTGACGTTCGACGTGACGACTGACGCCGTGGGCGACTGGGCGTTTCATTGCCACATGCTTTATCACATGCACGCAGGGATGATGCAGATCGTCTCCGTGCGCCCCCGCGAAGGAACGGCCGCATGAAAATCCTCATCTCTCTGTTCGCAACCTCGATCCTGGCTTTGAGCGCGCCGCTGGCTGCCCAAACAATGGACCACAGTCAGCATGGCAACACCCGGGCAGATGCCAGGAAAGCGCCGTCCCGGCCCTCGGCCAAGCCCACGGCGAAGCCACGCAAAGCGCCTGCGCCTTCGCGCCAGGCGCCTGCGAAGAGCGATCCATCCTGCCCGCCCGAGCATGCCGCCATGGGTCATTGCACACCCAAGCCTGCCGGTGCCGCCAAAGGCAAGCCAAGTGCCTGGCTCAGCCATATGAACGAGTTGCGAGCATGAAAACCCTGGCATTCCTGAGTGCGGCGTCGGTCCTGGCGCTCGCCAGCCCGGCGGGCGCTCAGTCCATGGATCATTCTCAGCATCAAAGCGCGCCCGCGTCGGCCGCAGATAGACCGGACGCGACAAGCAAGACGGGGGCGACGGCATGTTCTCCGGAACATGCCGCCATGGGGCACTGCAAACCCGCCCCGGCCGAAGCGAAAAAGGACCCGCTTGTCCCTGCTTCGGCGCCCGAGGTCAAAGTCCGCAAGCAGCCTGTCTGCGCCCCGGAGCATGCGGCGATGGGCCATTGTACACCGGCGCCCGACACGCAGGAAGGTGACGAAGATTCGTCAGCTGGACCACCCCCGTCAGCGACATCTTCAGACCCCTCCTGCCCGCCCGAACATGCGGCAATGGGTCATTGCACCCCGAAGGCGGCCGCTCCCGTTATGCCATCGGTGGAGCAGTCGGGGACTGCGCTTCCAGCCGGCAATGCACCGGCGCCAGCAGCGCCCGACGCAGATTATGCAGATCGGGTCTGGGGTCGCGATGCGATGAAGCCTGTTCGGAACGCCATGATGAAAGAGCATGGCGGGATGTCCTATTCACAGGTCATGCTCAATCTCGCCGAGATCCAGATCCGCGATGGCAAGGAAGGCTATCATTGGGATGGAGAGGCCTGGTTCGGCGGGGACATCAACCGGCTGACGGTCAAATCTGAAGGCGAAGGTGATTTCGGTGGCGGTCTGGAGGGCGCCGAGGTCCAGGCTCTCTACAGCCGCGCGATTGGCCCCTACTTCAATCTGCAAGCAGGCGTACGGCAGGACATCCGACCAGAGCCTTCGCGCACATACGCCGTCATCGGCTTTGAAGGCTTGGCCCCCTACTGGTTTGAGATCGAGGGCGCGGCCTTCGTCTCGGACAAAGGCGATCTCCTGGGCAGGATCGAGGGCTATTATGATCAGCGTATCACGCAGCGCCTGGTCGCGCAGCCACGCGCCGAGGTGAACCTTTCCGCGCAGGATATGCGCGCGGAAGGGATCGGGTCGGGTCTGGTCAATGCCGAGCTCGGGCTGCGGGTTCGATACGAGATTGTCCGCGAGTTTGCGCCCTATGTGGGTGTGGCGTGGGAACGAAAATTCGGCGAGACGGCCAGAATTGCTCGCGCTGCCGGCGAGGACACCGGAGGTTTCAATCTCGTCGCCGGTGTTCGGGTCTGGTTCTGACAGAGATCGCACGCGCGGATTTTCAACGATCCTCGCCGCGATGCTCTTGAGGCTGCCCCGGACTTTCAGGACTGTGTTCGGGAAGGCTTCAAGTGCGGCCCAGACGCGCGCCAGCTAGAAAGCTCGAGTTGACGCGCGTCTGGGCCATCCAAACGGCCGATTCAGTCCTCGCTGTGATCCTCACCGATATGGGATGCCATATCGATCAGCATGTCACTGACATGCGCATCGGCTACCTGATAGAAAACCTGGCGAGACTGTCGCTCGCCCCGCACCAGTCGGGCACCACGCAGTAGCCGCAGATGGTGGCTTACGAGCGTCTGGGAAAGACCGAGGCTTTCTGCAATGTCGCCAACCGCCTTGGGCACATTCAGGCAAAACAGCAATATCCGCAGACGGGTCGGATCGCCGAGCAAACGAAAGGTCTCGGCCAGAATAGTCATCTCATGGCTCGATAGGCGGAGATGCGCATCCCCCACGTCCGGGCCTGTATGTTCATGGACGTCAGACATTTCGATCTCACTCTTGGCAGCATGCATTCGACATATGTGGACATGTTCATATGCACGAGATGAGGCTCCTCTCCAAGGACGACAAGGTCAGGGGGCGACTTTCGCTCGTGACGCCTGCCAGACCAATGGCACCAGCATGAGCGCCAGCGCGGGCAGGATGGCCCAATTGATCACGACCCAGCCTGCGCTGTGCATCACCGATCCTGCAAGGAAGGACACAATGGCTGTCACCCCGAAGACGAGAAAGTCATTCGCACCCTGGGCCTTGCCTCGTTCTGCAGGGGTGTGACAGTCGGTGACCATCGCGGTCGCTCCAATGAAGCTGAAGTTCCAGCCGACACCAAGGAGCGCAAGCGATCCCCAAAAGTTCGACAATGCGGCGCCGCTCAAGGCAACGGCACCCGAACCCGCGAGCAGCACAAGGCCGAACGCGGTCACCCGCTCCTTCCCGAACCTGGCCATCAGGCGACCGGTGAAGAAGCTCGGGCCGAACATGGCAAGAAGATGCCACTGGATTCCCAGCGCCGCGTTATCGACCCCGTAGCCTTGCTTGACCATCGCGACGGGCGCGGCCGTCATCACAAACGCCATAACGCCATAGGATACAACGCCGGTCGCGACCGCAAGAATGTAGCGTGGCATTCTCAGTATCTCGAGCAAGGGTCGCCCGGTATCGATCCCTTGCGCGGCCTGCTCGGCCCGCGGTGTTCGAAGCATGAGCAGGACGGGGATAGCGATCATCGGCAAGATCGCCTGGCTGAGAAAGCTGCCCACAAAGGGAGGTGGCAGGGCGTCACGCGTCCAGATCACAAGCTGCGGGCCCACGATCGCACCGATGAGACCGCCGACCATCACCCGCGAGATCGCGCGGGTCTTCATTTCGCCCTCCGCTGCATCGGCCGCCGCGAACCGATAGCTCTGTACGTAAGAGCTGTAGAGCCCCGCGATGAAGGTTCCCAGGCAGAAGACTTTGAAGGAGCCGGAGAAAATGCCAAGGGCTGCCACGGCGCCACCAAGAATTCCCTTCAGGGCTCCCAGGACATAGCCCGCTCGTCTGCCCCACCGTCGCATCATGGCTGCCGCCGGCAGCGTGCCAAATGCAAGACCGAGGCCGAAAAGGCTGACTGGAAACGTCGCCCAGGCCGGATTGGAGGCAAGCTGCAGCCCCACCAGTCCGCCAAGTGACATCACAATCGGCGGACTGGCGCCGCCAAGGGCTTGCGCCGCTGCCAGAACAGCGATGTTGCGCCCAGCCGTCTGCTTGCTATTCATGGGAACCTCTCATCGGGCGGAAATCGGTTGGTCGGCGGCCGCTCCACATGCTCAGTGCCTGCCGACGCGTTATATACCCGTCCAGGGTAGGGGTATTGCAGTGGATCCAGGCGACATCAATGACATAAGCGCGGCCCTCAACCGGATCGCCGGCCAGGTCAAAGGTGTCGGCCAGATGGTCGAAGATCAAAGGTACTGCATCGACATTCTCCATCAGGTGCATGCCGTCAAAGCCGCGCTATCCAAGGTCGAGACGCAAATCCTGAAGTCCCATGCGGCCTGCTGCGTCGAACAGGCGATCGCCTCGGGTGACGCCGAACAGCAGCGTGCCAAGTTCAACGAACTGGTGGAGATCTTTGCGAAGGCGAAGCTATAGGAAGCTGCGCTTCGGGCACCGTATCTGATCGCTCTTGCTCGAAGACAGTCTGCCACCCTCCGCCCAGGGCCTTTGCGAGAGCGATAAGGTTGACGGCCTGAGCCGCCTTGCTTTGTGCAAGGGAATCTTGTGCGGCAAAGAGTGCGCGCTGGGCTATCAGCAGATCGAGATAATCCAGCGTGCCGGCGCGGCGCTCGCGCAATGCCCGATCAAGGGCTGTCTGGCTATCGGCCGTCGCGGCGCCGAGAGCTTCGCGGCGCGTCGCCTCTGTCTCAATCCCGGTCAGCGCATCCTCAACATCCCTGAAGGCGACGCGGACGGTCTGTTCATATTGCAGCCGCTGGGTCGCCGTGATTGCCTCGGCAGCGCGGATACGAGCCTTGCGCTGACCATCGTCGAACAACGTCTGGCTACCGGTTGCCGCAACACTCCAGATGGTGCTGGCTGCGGAGAAGAGCGAGCCGAAGCCGCTTGCTGCGGTACCCAAGGTGAGCGGGATACGAAAGCGCGGAAAAAGATCCGCCACAGCGACGTTTTGTCGCGCGGTAGCCGCAGCTATTCGTCGCTCAGCCCCGCGCACATCGGGCCGGTCCCGCAACACCTGCGATGGCACGGACACGGGAAGCGCTGGCGCAGATGGCAGGATATGCGGCGTGCGTTCAAATTCCTGGCCCAGATCGCCAGGAAACCCTCCTGTCAGAACACCGATGGCATGCGAATGCCGGGCGATGCGGCCGCGCCACAAGGGCAGTTGAGCGAGAGCCGACTGCCATTCGGCCCTCGCCTGCGCAACGCTCGAACCGCTCGCGAGCCCGGCCCTCTGAAGGCGAGTCAGGGTATCGAACGTAGCCTTAAGACGGTCGACATTCCTTTCTGCGATGTCGAGGCGCTCCTGGGCAGAGCGCAGTTCCACATAATTTGTCGCGATTTCTGCAAGCAGGCTGAGCAGGACTGACCGCCGGTCTTCCTCGGCTACACCAAGTTCTGCATCGGCGGCCTCGACGCTTTGCCGAAGTCTGCCGAACAGGTCGATCTCCCAGCTCGCCTCAAGTTGCACAGATTGCGTGTCGGTAAATCCGATGCCGCGCGGCCATTCGACCCTTCGGCTCGTCTGCTGCTGCAGGCTGTTGGCGCTAATGCCGATCCTGGGCTTCAGCGTGCCCGAGAGCGCATCGCGTTCCGCGCGCGCGACGATGAGCCGTTGAGCCGCCACCTTTAGATCGAGGTTGTTTACCAAGGCCTGATCAACAAGCCGGTCAAGAAGCGGGTCTTTGAACCCTCGCCACCAGGTCTTGAGGTCGGTAACGTCTGCCACGCCCGCCGCAGCGGGCAAGGGCTCGCTCCAGTTAGATGGAAGCGTTGGCACTGGCTCGTCATACCGTACCATCCTTGGGGTGGCGCAAGCTGAAAGCAGCAGCACGGGTATCAGCGCGAATTGGGGACGCATGGTCTGCCTCACAGGAATTGACGGGTCCAGGCGAGGAGACGGCCATCGTTATTGGCTTTGCCGATTGCGATGCTGCAGCTCATGCCGGCCGATAGGCTGATTCCACGGGGAACCTTGTCGATCTGGACACGCACAGGGATACGTTGAGCAAGGCGGATCCAGGTGAAGACCGGGTTGACTGCCGGTAGCCCGCGCTGGTCAGCCTTTTCGTTGGTGTCGGTGACGCCTCGCCCGATGCTCACGACATGGCCTTCTATGGGTTGCTCGAACCCCATCAGCCGGATCCGAGCCTTCATGCCGGGCGCAATGCCAGCTAGCTTCGTTTCTTCGAAATAGCCTGTGACCCAGAAACTGCTGGAATCGACGACAGCCACCTTCGTATTGCCAGCCTCGGCATAGTCGCCCGGGCGCAGGCGCAGGTTCGTCACATAGCCATCGATCGGCGCTCGAACGACGGAGCGCTCGAGATTGAGGCGCGCGACATCAAGCGCCGCTACCGATCCGGAGTAGGCGGCATGGGCGATGCGAGCCTCGCCATTTGCCTGGTCGATGGTCTCGGTCGCGATAATATCGCCGCCCAGAGCCGTACGACGACGAGCGATCGCTGATTTCACCGAAGCCTCGGCGCGGCGCCCCTCCAGGTCGGCGTTCGCGCTTTGCACCGCGAGCGCGAAGCGCTTGGGATCGAGGCGATATAGAACATCACCGCGCCGGACGAATTGATTGTCCTTCACGGCGACCTCGGCGATCGTCCCTGACACCTCCGGCGCGATCTGAACGACGTCCGCGCTGACCCGGCCATCCCGGGTCCAGGGCGAGCGCACATAGGTCTGCCAGAGTGTGGAGATCAAAATGCCGGCAGCCAGGACGATCAGCAGGGTGATCCCGACGCGCAGGATGGGCTTGATAAAGGTTGGCATCGGCAAATCTCACAAAAGGAAAAACAGAGCAGCGAGGATCGCGAGATAGACCGCGCATTCCATCAGGCCCGGGTGCCAGACGAACCGCAGCACGCCTGTTCGTGTCAGCAGCGCCCGTGTCCCAACGAAGACAGGCAGCGCCGCGATGAGGTAGAGAAGCAGCGGCGGCAGGTAGACGCCGGCGAAATTGACTTCGGTCATGCGATTTTCCTCGTCCCGGCGATCCACGCGCCGTGCGCTTGCTTGAGGATGCTGAGATTACGGATGCATGCAGCGACCCTGTGCGTGATCGCCTGATCCTCGCCGCCTTGGTGATCCGATTGTTGTGTTGCCTCGAACAAGGAATCAAGCGTCAGGCTTGTCGCCGGATCATCGAGCGCCGCCGCGTCTAGGGCAGCGTTCCCGAAGTGGAGCGCGCGCTCGGAAATCCTGTCATCCTGTAACGCGGCCCTGAGCCGGAGCGCGGTCCGCCCATAGTGCAGTGCCCCGAGCGCTTCGGTCAGAACCGCAGCGGCCACTGATGGCCTCGCCTTCAGACTGACGGCGATGTTTACGAGGCGGTGGTGCTGAAGATGCTCCCAAGCGTGCCGACGCCCGGTCCATCCTTTGCGGATCGCCATCGTGACAGCTCTCCGGAATGCTGTCTCGTAGCGATGGGCCCTCGCGACAGGGTTGAAGGGGAGGATAAGCTTGAGGACCAACAGAGTGGCGATCACGGCGACCATCCAACCCAGCGCCTCGTTCAGGAAGAAGGCGCCGTCGAACAGCATCTGGTTCTGCGCATAGACCAGCGTGTTGAAAGCCACGAGGAAACCCATGCCATCGAACACGTAGCGTGGCACCGTCGTTGCGTAGAACCCGGCAAGCCAGAAAGGCAGCATCGATGCGATCAACAGCGGAAAGCCATTGACCGACGGAAGCAGGAGAAAAACGCATATGAACGCGGCTGGCAGGGCAACCAGCGTCCCCCTCACAAAAGACCACGCGCCTCCCACCGGATCGCCGGTCATTGCCATGAGGATGCTGTAGGGCGCCAGCAGAAGCAGCATGAGTGGCCATTGCTGCAGACCCACACCGATACCGATACCGCCAGCGATGACGATCGACAAAAGGGCGCGCACGCCGTTCTCCACGGCCGCAGTCCAGTCGCGATGGAAATGGAAGCCGCGTGTGGGGTGCGCATGCACGCCGTTAAGCCCCAGTAAGCCAGCGATGCCACTTTCCCAGTCCTCGATGACCTCGAGCAGCTGATCGAGCGCGATGATCACGTCGGCGCGGTCATGGGCGACCTCAAGCTCGGCGATGATCTGATGGAGGCTGAGGTGAAGCCCCCGAATTTCTGCAAGTGCGGCTTGGAGACCGGCCCGGTCGCCGGTCTCGATGCGACCGATAGCCGCCGGCAGATGAGCGCCTACTAGTTCGCGAGCCTTGAGAAACGACGGGTCCCGGGCGACGGAGGCAAAGGCGAGTTCGCGCGCACCAAGCAAGGCGGCGAACATCCCCGCCAGCCCCTCGCGGACCGCTCCGACGCGCACCGCGACATCCGTTGATTCAGCCCTGCTCAGTTCGAGCAGGTCTTCGATTGCGAACATGTCGGCTATGTGGGTGGCGCCCACATCCTGGACTCGCTCCGGATTGTTTTCCACACGATCAAGCACGAGGCGCCCAATCATGGTCAATTGCCTTGTGATCGCACCTTCAAGTTTGCCGCGAGCGGCGCGCCTGGAGAAAATCGCCGTCACAAGCCCAAGGCAGACGACACCGACCGCCACGCTTGCCACCCGTCCCAGCACGATGCTCAGTGCGTTTTCGGGAACTTCGAGCGCACCATAGGTTGCAAAGCCCAGTGTATAGCCCGCAACCGCAGGTCCGGTTGATCGGAACCCGCGAATGAGCGTCGCGGCGCCGCTACATATGCCTAGCCAAAGCCCGAAGAAAATGAGGAACAACGCAGGGGCCTGAATGAAGAGGCCCATGACGATGATAGCGGCAATGCCGCCAACCACCGTACCTGCCAGTCGCCAGCTTCCCTTCGCCAGCACGGCGCCCTGATTCATGTTCGCGACAAGCATCACGGTCGAAGCGGCCGAATAAGGCTTGTCCATCTGAAGGGTATAGGCGACCCAATAGGCGAGCGCGGCGGCGGTTACCGAGCGAAAGACATAGGCCCAGCGCGGCGTGAGCAGGTCAAAGACTTTCAGCTGCCGGGTTGCGAGGCCAAGGGCGTTCGCGGTCCTGCCGCCGAGCCGACTTTCAATCGTCTGCAGCCTCATCCCCTGACGCCCAAAGCGCAGGCGGTGGCTTCGCGCACATCCATTTTGATTGTGACTGACATGGGCAGGATTGTCCTGGGTTAGCGGGTGTCAGGGCCGGAGACTCCAAGCCTGCTCACCCTTTAACATCCAATCATCCTACCTTTCTCTTTCCAAAGTTTCAAGCTGTGGTAAGCTGGTCAACGATGATGGCATTCGCCGACCGCGGCGATGCTGGGCGCCAAGGCCCCGGAAAAGCGCGGATTTCGGTCATATATTGAACGCCAAATTGATGGGATGACCGGATGAAATCCGCTAGGAGAAGTCGATGACTCGAAACGCAACCCTAACGCAGGCGCCTCGCCGGTCGCTTGTCGACTCGGCAATCGAACAGATCCGCACCCAGATTGAGAGCGGGGCCTGGCGTGTGGGCGAGCGCATCCCCAAGGAACAGGAGCTTGCGGACCTGTTGGGCGTCAGCCGCAATACGACCCGCGAGGCGATCAGGGTCCTGTCTCATGCTGAAGTCCTGGAAGTTCGCCAAGGTGATGGAACTTACGTCCGGCTGAACGTCGATCCGACGGAGGTTATGCGACGGGTGAGCCGCTCTAGCCTCCACGATCATTTCGAGTTGCGCGCCATGCTCGAGGCCGAAGCGGCCCGTCGCGCGGCGACCCAGCGCTCCGATGCAGACGTCATCAAGTTGCGGAAACTCCTCAAGGTTCGCGGAAATCAGGAAGACCACAGCCGTCTGGAGAAGTTCGTCGATGCGGATATCGCCTTTCACAGTGCTCTTGCGTCCGTTTCAGGCAACACAGCGCTGATCGAGCTCTATCGCTACTTCTCGCAGGCGATCCGCTCCGGGGTCTGGTCGGTCCTTGACGAGGTGGACCTGCCCGAACCGGCCCTTGAAGCGCATGAGGCCATCGTAGACGCCATCGAGCGAAAGGATGCGGAAGGCGCGGCGCTCGCGGTCCGTGAAGTCGTCGGTCCGCTCATCAAGGCGCTGGCCGACAGGAGCTGAAAAGCGAGATACTATCCAGGGACCCTGAGCGCAGGAGAAGAGGAATGAACATAGGGCAAGCCGCAAAGGCGTCAGGCGTATCCGCCAAGATGATCCGCTACTATGAACAAACTGGCCTCATCCCAAAGGCTGACCGGCGCGACTCCGGGTATCGCGATTATTCGGATGCCGATGTTCACAATCTGCGCTTCATTCGTCGGGCGCGGGACATGGGATTTGCGGTCGCCGAGATCAACGACTTGTTGAGCCTGTGGCGGGACCGTTCGCGACAGAGTGCGGATGTAAAGAAGATTGCCCAATCCCATATAGACGAGTTGAGTGCCCGGATCACCGCTCTCGAGCAGATGCGCGGGACGCTTCAGACACTCGTTACTGGCTGTGTCGGCGATGCCCGACCAGACTGCCCGATCATCGCGGACCTGGAAGAGCCGGCTGAAGACCGCGGGAGCGTCTACAAACCCGATGGCGTGGCGCGGCTAAGGCACCAGTCGATTACCAAAAGGCGGGTCACCTGATGATGCAGGCCGCGGTAAGCCACTGGCACGCCCCTGCGGCGGAAAAACAAGGTTTCGACATAGAAATCTTGATTTCCTCGCGAATGCAGCAGCCGTAATCAATGGACAAAGCATCGCGTGTCTCCATGAACCGTAGACTTGCCGATGCTAATATCGTTCAGTTCCAACACGCCCCTTCCGCCACTGTCTTGAGCTACACATGACGACACAGCGTAATTCTGTTCCCTATGGCGCCAAGAAGGCCGGCGCGATGCGTGAGATGGCGCAGTCGGAGCGGCTAGACTTCATTGCCGAGGGCCTGACGATCATTCTGACAAGCGCGCGTGGGTTTTGGAACGCCGCTGAGAAGCTGACCGACAATCCCCGGGAAGCGTCTGTTCTCGAAGGCTTCGCCGAGGAAGAATCTGCGAAAGCGCTGATCTTGCTCGATCTGGTTCGATGCCCGCCTTCCAAGGTCGATGGGCGCATCGGGCGCATTGTGAAGAACTTCTACAGCCATCTTGCCAGGCTCATATACGCCAAGGCGCAGAGCTGGCGGCCCGTCAACGTCGAGCAGTTACAGGACTATGTCGATAGCGAACGCCAGGGCCATTATCTCGAAGGCGGAATGAGCGAATATATCCTGCCGAACTGGGCAATCTACAGCCGCGAGAGCACCCTCTACGCTGACATCGAACAGCACGAAGATGGTGTACCGCAGTGGAGTGACCCGACGCTCTTCTCGAGCTTGGGCATACATACACGCCCCTTCGCACTGACGCTGATCGAGGCGCTCGATGCTGTAGGCGTATTTTCGAGGGCAGGGTTAGAGGCGGCCAGCGATATCTGGGGCACCGTCGATTTTCGGGCCAAGGAGCATTCTGGCCATGTCAGAGACCTGACGCGGCAGTTGGCCAAGCGCCTCGAAGACGAAGAGTTGGTATCCGAAAGCGCGACCCAGGAACATGTGCGCTGGTTTCACCAGTTCTGGCAGATGCCGATGTACAATCTCGATTTCACGATGATACCAGCCTCGCTGGATCAGCTGAATGCCGATCGTGAAGCTGCCTACTGGTCCGAAGTTGGCTATGAGCACCATGGCGATTATTAGGGTCGGTGGGGATTACGCTGATGCGGATTTTGCCTTGCTCGGCAGGCACTTGAAGCTGCTGGACATTGAAATTTGTCGGATCAATGCAGCGATCGTGTCATCCCGTGACCCCGAATCTGACGGGCTCTGTGACGCCGGCGAGTATTTTATAGGTCATGGCTTCATTGCCATTCAGCGCTATCTTACCGCTACCCGAACCGGTCTGGGGATCAGTCTGATCGATGCGTTGAAGGTGCCGCCGATCCTGCGGGGCGGCCTGTCATTGGCCGCAGCGCTCAACGCGGCGGCCAATTACTGGAAGCACATGGAAGAGTGGATCGAGGCTCTTAACGGGCTCGATGGCGGTACGTTGAAAGGCAATGCGCTAAGGACGCTTCAGCAGATCGAAGCTGTCACCCCATGGGAAGACTATACATGCGCAAATTTGTTGGCGGTGCTTCTTGACGGCCGAGCGCTGGAACTCTCGAACCTCTTGCCATCGATCGCAGAATGGCGGGACAACCTGATCAACACGCCGCTGGTGAACAGTGGAGGGTGAATGCCGCAGAGCTCAGAGTGGCAACATCAGCGAACATCCACCCTGTCCAGAATATCGAAATCGCCTTCTGCACAAAAGATGACATGGACCGGCCCCGGCGAGAGGTTGTCCCAGGTCCATTCGTAGAGGCTGCCATGTTGAGGGCTTAGTTCACCTCGCTGCTTCGCCGATGTAACGCCATTGGCGATGAGAGAACTGCTATGACCGTCTTCCAGACGAAGGCGGTAGCGAACCCTGCCAGCTCCGCTGTCGCTATCGAACCTCATCCTCCCGCCCGCAACCATGTAAGCCACGATCCGATCCGATGCGTTTCGCCTGGCTCGATCGAGAACTCGAATCTTTCTAGCTTCGAGAGGTCCTTGGACGCGCCGCTGAGCAGGCCGGCCGCCAATCCCACGCCGAGCACGCCGAGCACGCCGAGGATCGCGCAGCCCGCTAAGCCCAATCCGAGGGGGCGTGAATTGAGCCTCCTCATCGACCGGTGGCCCCTGGCTGGTACTTGGTGGGGTGTAAGGGGCCTGGCCGGAAACCCGTTGCCGGCTGATACAACGACACACATTTTTTGAGATCGGCCGGGAGAGGCGTGTTCCGGGCATCTGCGATGGCAGGATCGAACATGGTTTCCTCGCTCATCGGTTCGATCCTCTGGCTCGATTAACGGGAAAGGATGGGAGGGCGGCAGCTGCGGCCCTCCCCCCTCTTCAGTGCTGCGGCTGCGCAGGTGGAGAGATCCTGCCGTCGGTGGCCTCTCGCGAGGCCATCTTCGTGCGTCCATAGCGCGCATAGAGCGTAGGCAGGACGAACAAGGTCAGAAGGGTCGCCGAGATCAGGCCGCCGATAACCACCGTCGCCAGCGGCTTCTGGACTTCCGCCCCGGCGCCGCTGCCCAGCGCCATCGGCACGAACCCAAGGCTTGCCACCAACGCGGTCATGACCACCGGCCGAAGCCGCTGGAGGGCGCCAGTGCGCGCAGCCTCTGCCCGGTCCATGCCCGTCCGCATGAGATCCTGGATCGAGGAGACCATCACCAGACCGTTCAGGACCGCAATGCCGGACAGAGCGATGAAACCGACCGCTGCGGAGATGGAGAAGTCCATGCCACGCAGGAAGAGGGCAAGCACGCCGCCCACCAGAGCGAGCGGGACGCCGGTGAAAACGATCGCAGCATCGCGCACCGACCCCAGCGCACCATAGAGAAGCAGCAGGATCAGGACGAAACATGCCGGGATCACCAGTTGCAGACGCGCCTGCGCCGATGCCAGATTCTCGAACTGACCACCCCACTCGAGATAGCTGCCTGGCGGAAGACGTACATCCTTGCCAATGGCAGCCTGGGCATCGGCCACGACGCTACCGACGTCACGGCCGCGGACGTTCGCCTGGACGACGACGCGCCGCTTTCCGTTTTCGCGGCTGATTTGGTTAGGACCATCGATGACGCGGATATCAGCGACGCTTGCCAGGGGGACGAACTGCCCACTTGGCGTCGGGACCTGCACCTGGCTCAGCAAGGATATGTCGGCGCGCTGATCTTCAGAAAGACGGATCACCACAGGAAAGCGGCGATCGCCCTCGAAAATCATGCCTGACGGCTGCCCGCCCAGGGTCGCATTGACGATATCCTGCACGTCCTGGGCGGTAACGCCGAGACGAGCCATGGCATCACGATTGACCCGAATGTCGAGCATGGGAAGACCTGTGGTCTGCTCAACCTTCACGTCGACGGCACCATTGGTTCGGCGCAGAACGCTGGCGATCTTTTCCGCAGTTGCGTTCATCGTGTTGAAGTCATCTCCAAAGACCTTGACCGCAATGTCACCGCGGACGCCGGCGATGAGCTCGTTGAAGCGCATCTGGATCGGTTGGGTGATTTCATAAGCGTTGCCGGGAATTTTGCTGAGCTGCCCTTCGATGCGGGAGATGAGCGCCTCCTTTGTGAGGCTTGGGTCCGGCCAGTCTTTCCGGTCCTTCAGAATGACGAACATGTCGGTAGCATTGGGCGGCATTGGGTCGGATGCCAGTTCGGCCGTACCCGTCTTGGAGAAGACGAACTTCACCTCCGGTTGCTTCGACATCATCTGCTCGATGGGGACCTGCATTGCCTGGCTCTGCTGAACCGATGTAGCCGGAATACGCAGTGCCTGAATCAGGAGGTCACCTTCATCGAGCTGAGGCAAGAAGACCTGCCCCAGCGACATGAAGGCCAGTATTGCCAGAGCGAAGCCACCGACGCCCGCGCCGACAGTGACGACCGGCCGCTTCATTGCCCGATCGAGACCAGGTTCGTAGCGGGCCTTGAGCCAGCCCATGATCCGCCCTTCTTTCTCCTCGATCCGCTTGGAGAGCCACAAGGCGATCGCGGCGGGCACAAAGGTCAGCGAAAGGATGAAAGCGCAGACCAATGCTATGATGACGGTGAGCGCCATCGGAACGAAGGTCTTGCCTTCGACGCCGGTCAAGGTGAGCAGCGGCACATAGACGAGGATGATGATCGCCTGGCCATAGACCGACGGCTTGATCATCTCGCGTGCCGCAGAAGCGACAGTGTCGAGACGTTCCTTCACGCTCAGCAGACGCCCTTCGCGATGCTGATTCTCCGCCATGCGTCGCAAGGCGTTCTCGACGATGATGACAGCGCCATCGACAATGAGGCCGAAGTCGAGCGCGCCAAGGCTCATGAGGTTGGCCGACACGCCGGCCCGCAACATGCCAAAACCCGTCAGCATCATGGTGATTGGAATGATGATTGCGGCAATGAGCGCGGCACGGAAGTTGCCGAGCAGGAGGAACAGCACGACGATAACCAGCAGCGCGCCTTCGCTGAGGTTCTTGGCAACCGTTTTGATGGTTGAGTTCACCAGCGCCGTACGGTCGAGTACCGGCTGGACGATTACGTCGGGCGGCAGCGAAGCATTGATCTCCTCCAGTCGCGTGGCGACAGCCGTCGCGACCGTGCGACTGTTTTCACCGATCCGCATGATCGCGGTGCCGACGACCACCTCTGTGCCGTTCTCCGAGGCAGATCCCATGCGGATTGCCTGACCAGTACGGACAGAAGCGACCTGAGAAAGGGTGATAGGGACGCCCTCCCTGGTCGCCACCACGATCTTGGAGAGTTCGTCGGCATTTCGGACAAGGGCATCAGCCCGGACTGCCAGGCCTTCACCATTGCGATTGACGAAGCCTCCTCCGACGCTTGTGTTATTGCGCTCCAGAGCCGTGCTGAGCTGCGTCAGGGTGATACCCATTGACGCCAGGCGCTGGACATCGGGGACGACGAGGAATTGCTTGGCAAAGCCACCGATCGAATCGACGCCTGCAAGGCCCTGCGTATTCTTGAGCAATGGCGAGACGATCCAGTCCTGGGCCGTCCTCAAATAGGTCGCCTTGTCAGCGTCGTTGGTCAGCCGTTCGCCTTCTGGCGTAATGTAGCTCCCATCGGGCTGCATGCCGGGTTCGCCGGGCTGATGCTTGTCATCCTTGCGGTGCTCCAGCCGGACGGTCCACATATAGACCTCGCCCAGCCCCGTCGCGATCGGCCCCATCTCTGGGGTCACGCCGTCCGGCAAATTCTCGGACACGCCGGTCAGACGCTCGCCCACCTGCTGCCGGGCGAAGAATATGTCGGTGTCTTCCGAAAAGACCGCCGTGACCTGTGCAAAGCCGTTCCGGCTGAGCGAGCGGCTATATTCAAGGCCGGGAATTCCGGCCAGCGCGGTTTCGATCGGGAAGGCAACCTGCTTCTCGACCAGTTCAGGCGAAAGCGCGGGCGCGCGAACGTTGATCTGGACCTGGTTGTTGGTGATGTCGGGGACTGCGTCGATCGGCAGGCGATACAGCGCGACAGCGCCAATCACGGCGGCAAGGGCGGTTAGCAGCAGGACGAGCCAGCGCTTGTCGACCGCCCAGTTTACGATGGGGGCGATCATGGCTCAATGATCCTCATGGGTGGCTTCGCCCTTGCCGAGCTCGGCCTTGAGCGTGAAGCTGTTGACGGTTGCGATCTCCTCGGTGCCCTTGAGACCCGACTTGATGATCACGCTGTCGCCAGCCGTGTCGCCAAGCTGGACAGCCGTCGCCTGGAAACCGGTCTTTGTCCGCACGAAGACGATCGACTTACCCTCGTCCGTCTGCACGGCGGTCAAAGGCACGTGGACTGTACTGTCGCCCCCGCTTGCCGCCAGGGCAATCGACGCAGTCACCGGCTCGCCGACACGCCAGATACCCTCTCGATTGTCGAGCGTCGCGATCACGGGGACGAGCCGGGTGTTGGCATCGAGCGCTGGCGACACGAATGTGATTTTCGCAGTTGCGTGGCGACCCCCAGCCTTGACGCTCACCGTGGCGCCCGGACGAACCCGACCGGCGTCTTGGGCCTGAAGGTTGAGTGAGAGCGAGACGCTGGAAAGATTTGCGACGCGGAACAGCTCGGCGTCGGCAGCGACCGTTTGGCCCAGCACCACGCTACGGCCGATCACTTGGCCCGACATAGGTGCCACGATGCCGATGCGATTGAGGCCCCCACCCCCAGTCCCGGCTGCCGCGACCTGTTGCTGCGCCAGACGAAGCGCAATCCGGGCCTCGGTCGCTGCTGTGCGAGCGGCAATGAGGTCCTGCTCGGGCGATACACGCTGCGAAAACAATCGCTGCTCACGCGCGAGATTGCTGTTTGCCAGGGACAGCCGCGCACGGGCAGCCTCTGTTTCGGCATTGAGAGATGCAGCCTCGCGGCTCTCGATGATCGCGAGCGTTTGCCCCCGGCCGATCGCTTGTCCAAGGTTGCGGGTCAACGACACGACACGGCCGCCGATTGCGGCCGACACGACCTGCGTGCCTTGTGGATCTCCATCGATAGTAGCGGGTAGCTCGATCGTACCCGCACCTCCCAACAGAGGCCGAGCGGTCTGAATGCCGGCCGAAGCAATCTGGTCGGCGCTCAGCGTGATCTTGCCCTCGTCCGCATGGGCGTTGCCACCCTCCTCATGTTCAGCAGCAGGCGCGGCCTTATTGTTCGCAGTCTCCTCGGTGCCACCGCCGCACGCGGCGAGTGCGAGCATGAGCGACAAAGGCAGAGCGGCGTGGATGATCTTCCTGGATTGCATGGATCAGTTCCCCTGTTCCGGCGCTGGCGCGGTCAGGCGCTCCAGCTGCGCACGGGCATTCTGGTAGGAGGTGAGCGCGTCGATGGCAGCGAGCCGTGTCTGCGCCAGCGTTCGCTCCGCATCGAGCAGGTCGAGCTGACTGAACTTGCCTTCCCGATAGCCGATACGGGCGATGCGGGCCGCCTCGCGGGCTGCTTCAAGAGCAGGTCCGGTCGCAGTTTGAGCGGTCACGGCAGCGTTGGATGCGGCCGCTTGCGCATCGGTTATGGCCTGCTCGATATCGAGCGCAGTCATTCGCTTCTGCGCTTCCACCTGATTGCGCTGCGCTCGGGCCTGCGTGACGGCGGCCCTGCCCGAATTGAAGATCGGGATCGGCATGGTGACGGTGAAGATGAGCGCGGTGTCGTTGGTGGCCGAAAGTCTGCGTACACCAGGTCCAGCTTCGAGATCGGGGACCCGTTGCGATCGGGCAAGCCGGACATTCGCGTCAGCAACTGCCAGATCGGCGTCCGCTGCCGCTAGAGCAAGCGTGCCTGCTGCAGTCGGTGGAACATCTGGACCATATCCATGCGGCAAACGCTCGAGCCATGCCGTATCCAGCGGACCGTCCACCGATTGCCCTATCCGACGAGCCAGATTGGCCCGGGATGCCTGAGCCAGACGAATGGTTCGGATCAACTCGGCGTCGGCGTTGATTTTGGCCACGTTGGCGCGTTGTTCCTCGATCGGTGAGGCGCGCCCGGCCTTTACGCGAACACTGGCGGCATTAGCGGCATCGCCGGCAATGCGAGACTGATCGCGTGCGGTCTCGACACGGCGTTCGGCTGCAACTGCCTCCACATAGAGCTGGGTGACCTGTAGCCTGATGTCCGCCTGTGTGATGGCCGAGACGAGCAGAGCCCGATTGGTCTGAGCATTAGCGACCGCAATGCGTGCCGAGCGCTTACCGCCCAGCTCGATCGGGATTGCGACACTGACCGTCGATTCGGCACTGCCAACGCCGCTATACGGTCCGCTCCCCGCGATGTTCTCTACTTGGGTCTGCACGGTCGGGTTGGGTCGAAGGCCAGCGACGGTACGAGCGGCACGCGCCGCCTCGACATTGGCCTGTGCAGCTTCTGCCGCCGGCGCACTGCCGCCAGCAGCGGCAACCGCCTGGTCAAGGGTGTAGGGTAACGCCCCTGCTACCGCAGCAGGCGTTTCCTGTGCCTGCGCCACAGCGACGCAGGACACGGCAGCCAGCAAGGCTGCAATGGATCGGAACATGAAAGGGAATCCTGAACACGAGGCATGGATGACCACTGGCCCGAATTCAGGCGCAGCAATCCGCTATGGCTCTGTCAGGCTATCGGCGGGCGCAGGTTAGGGCCGATGGCCCAGCGCTTGGAGGATATAGGTTGAGGGATGACCACCGGAGCGGTCAGTGCCAGAGAGATCATGTCGCTATTGGCAAGGGTCGGCACGAACGCTGACGAACCATGGCAGCCGCCGTGATGGTGCGGCATCGCCTTGTCGGTATCGCCTTGCGTCTGATCCATGTCGCCATCGCTATGCACATAGCCCGAACATTCGATGGTCGGAGCGCTGGGAACTTCCAGAGCATGCACAAGCGTCGTCGTCAGCATGGACAACGACAGCAGGCAGAGAAGGAAACGTCCTAAGCGGCGCATGGCGAGGTACATAATCGGCTTTCCCAAGGATGTCATCCGAGAACCTAAATCTTCAACGAACCATGATCGCCGTTAATGTTATTCCGTATCATCACTTCGTCTTGTAATGCGCATCTTAAAGATCGCACCTTATTTAAGACAACGGAAACGAGCACTGAATTCATATGACAGAAAAATGACTATATCTTTTGTCATGGCTTGAAACAGAGCATTAGTTCTTTGCCCTATTAGCTCACACGTGACGAGGTTGGGCACAGCGTCTGGCGTGAGAACTTCGAACGGAACAACCTGTAGTCCGCCCCGGGTTGTTCGAGGGAAGCCGTCGCCCCCGCTCTGGGGCGGCAGGGGCGACGGGACCGAGCGGGGGGCTCGGATCGGTTAGTGGGCGTGAGCGTGCTTTCCGGCACCCCCGCCACATGTGGACTTCTTGGCGGAGCCGTGACCATGGTCGTGGCCACTATGATCGTGGCTGGCTTTGTTCGGCGCAGCAGCAGTCCGTTCGGGCGAAAGGCTGCAACTGTCCGAGCCGCTCCAATCCACGGCAACCGTGGGGTGCTCGATCTCAAAGCGATCAATAAGCTGCCGCTCGACGGCCTGTACGACCGTGCGAGGATCCGAACCTTCGGCGAGACGGACGTGCATGGTTGCAAGGGTCCGCCCCGAGGTGATCGACCATACGTGGATGTGACTGAGCGACGCAACGCCCGGCACCGTGTCCTGGATATGGTGCTCGATCTCTTCAGCCGAAACGCCATCCGGCGCGCCTTCCAGCAGAATGTGCAGCGACTTGCCGAGGAGCTTCCAGGCACTGCGCAGGACCAGAAGCGAGACCACCACGGAGAGGATGGGATCGATAGGCGTCCAGGCAGTGAAATAGATGACCACGGCAGCGGCTACAGCGCCCACGGAACCCAGCAGATCGCCCATGACGTGGAGCGCTGCGCCCTTGATGTTGACGTGCTCGCTATCGCCACGCGTGAGGATCCAGAAGACAAGAATGTTCACCAGAAGCCCAGCGATCGCGACCCCGAACATCGGCGCGGCCATGACTGGCTGCGGCTGATTGAAACGCTCCCAGGCTTCATAGACGATAAAGGCGACGATCGCGAACAAAGTGACGGCGTTGATAAGGCCGGCGACGACCTCAAAACGCAGGTAGCCGAAGGTGCGCTTGGCGTCGGGCGAGCGCTGCCCGAAGCGGAACGCGGCGTATGCAAGAGCAAGCGCCGCCGCGTCCGTCATCATATGGCCGGCGTCCGCCAGCAGGGCCAGCGAGCCGGACCAGAGGCCGCCCACCACTTCGACGACCATGAAGGAGGCGATCAGACCGAACGAAAGGAGGACCTTACGTTCATTATCCTTGGTGATGGTCGGGGTGTGGGAATGGTCGTGATCATGACCATGGCCGTGACCATGGTCAGCGTGTGCGTGTGCTGACATGCGAGACTCGCGAATGAACAATGATGACGTATGAATACATGTTCATATGTCATGCGTCAACATCTTTGCGTCGGCCCGGCCATTTCAGTCTCCGACCGTCTCCCCCCTGAGCCGCTTCTCACCCTTCGGGCATCAGTAACGCACCGTGAGCGCAAGCATCGCGTTTCTCGGCTCGCCAAACAGGACCTGATTGAAGAAGCCGTTCACGACGGTGTAGCGACGATCGGTGAGGTTGTTGACCTTGAGGCTCAGGTCAGTCCGGGCCGACAGATCATAGCGCGCCATGAGGGACACGAGTGTCAATCGGCGTCCAAAAAGGACCCCCTATCGGCGTGCAAAAGGGACCCCTTTGTCGAGCAGCGTGACGGGTATGACGGGCGCGCCGTTCGCGCTGGTTGCGGCGTAGGGCGGGCGTAGCCCGACCGGAGGCGCAACCAGCGCGAAGCGTTCTCTGCCGGGCCTCCTGGGCGTCAGCTGCGGTGCTTGAAGCGCCAGCTGTCGTTGCCGGTTTCGACGATGTCGCAGTGGTGGGTAATGCGGTCGAGCAGCGCGGTGGTCATCTTGGGGTCGCCGAAGACGGTCGGCCACTCGCCAAAGGCGAGGTTCGTGGTGACGATGACCGAGGTCTGCTCGTAGAGCTTGCTGACCAGGTGGAAGAGCAGCTGACCGCCCGAGCGGGCAAAGGGCAGGTAGCCGAGCTCGTCGAGCACCACGAGGTCGAGGCGGGAGAGCTGGGCTGCCAGCGCGCCGGCCTTGCCGAGGCGGGTCTCCTCCTCGAGCCGGTTCACCAGGTCGACCGTGTTGAAGTAGCGCCCACGGGCGCCGGCCCGCACCACGTTGGCGGTAATGGCGGTGGCGAGGTGCGTCTTGCCGGTGCCCGTTCCACCGACCAGCACGACATTGCGCCGACCGGGGAGGAACGAGCCGCTGTGCAGCGAGCGCACCAGTCCCTCGTTGATGGGGGTGTCGTCGAAGACGAAGGCGTCGAGGTCCTTCACCGCCGGCAGCCTGGCGGCCGACATCCGGTAGCGGACGGACGCCGCATGGCGGTGGGCGGCTTCGGCGCGGAGCAGGTCCGTCAGGACCTCCATGGTCGTGCGCTTGCGTTGCAGCCCGGTGGTGACGGCCTCGTCGAAGGCACCAGCCATGCCCTTCAGCCCCAACTCGGCCATGGCCGTCATCATCTCATGCCGCTGCATGCAGGCCTCGCAGGCTGTCGTAGCGGGTGCAGTCGGCGCGGGGCGGATGGCGCAGCGCCAGGTCCTCGGGTGTGACAATGGTCAGCGGCCGGGGCGGCTCGCGTCGGCGGGCCAGGATGTTGACGATGACGTCGTCGCTGGCGGTGCCGGCCAGGAGCGCTTCGCGCACGGCCGCTTCAACCGCCTCCAGCCCGTCATCCAGCACCGCTGCCAGCACCCGCACGAACCGCCGGTCGGCATCATCGCCGGCGCCGAGCTTGCGCCGCAGCCGTGACAGCGCAGGCGGCAACTCCCAGCCCTGGAACGGCGCGCCATTGCGCAGGGCGCCCGGCTTGGTCACCAGCACCGGCAGGTAATGCCACGGGTCGTAGATGGTCCGGTCGCGTCCGAAGAACCGGGGGTGGTCGGCGACGACCTGGCCGTCGCAGCGCACGACGATGCGGTCGGCGTAGGCCCGCACCTGGACGGCACGCCGAACCGCCCTGGCGGAGACGGAATAGCGGTTGCGGTCGAAGCTGATGAGGCAGGTGCCGCTTACCGCGTGCTCGCTCTCGTGGAAGCCGTCAAAGGGCGCGACCACCGGCTGGAGCACGCCACGCTCGGCAGCCCACGCCTGGGCGACGGTCAGCTCCTTCTGCTCGGGATGCTGGTGCATGTCGGCCCAACGGCGACACTCCGCCTCCAGCCAGCCGTTCAACTCCTCGATGCTGGCAAAGCGCAGACGTGGCTGGAAGAAGCGGCCACGCGCGGTCTGCACCTGGTTCTCGACCTGCCCCTTCTCCCAGCCCGACGCCGGCGAGCAGGCGGTCGGCTCGACCATGTAGTGGTTGGCCATCACCAGGAAGCGCCGGTTGAAGATCCGCTCCTTGCCGGTGAACACGCTCGTCACGGCGGTCTTCATGTTGTCGTAGATGCCGCGCGTCGGCACACCTCCGAAGAAGGCAAACGCCCGCGCATGCGCGTCGAACAGCATCTCCTGTGTCTCGCGGGGATAGGCTCGCACATACATTGCCCGCGACGCGCATAGCCGGACATGCGCGACCTTCACCCGCATCGGCTTGCCCGAAATCTCCACGTCCTCGTGGCTCCAGTCGAACTGGTAAGCCTCGCCCGGCCGGAACAGCAGCGGGATGAACGCCGGTGCATTCATCACGTCGCGACGCTGCGCCTGCCGCCAGCGGGCCGCATAGCGGCGCACCGCGTCGTATGAGCCGTCGAACCCCTCGCGCAGCAGCAGGTCGTGGATACGCGTGAGGCGCAGCTTCTCGCGCCGCGGTCGTGCCTCGTCTTCCTCCAGCAACGCGTCCAGTCGCGTCTGGAACGGCCCCAGCTTCGGCAGCGGCTGCACCTCGCGACGATACGCCATGTCCGCCTCCGGCGCCCGGATCGCCTTGCGCACCACCTTGCGCGACAGGTGCAGGTCCCGCGCTATCGCCTTGATGGCCTTCCCCGACGCGTGCTCGCGCCGGATCCTCAACACCGTCTCCAATACCAGCATCCCGATCTCGCCGCCTGACACACCGCCAAGCGAACAGCCTAGACCACCGGGATGAGGGGTCCCTTTTCGACGCCGATCACCCCGCTACCGGGGTCCCTTTTCCACGCCGATCCACAGGACACGAGCGCATAGGGCACCTGACGCGTCCGAACCGGACCCATGGGGCTGGCGGCGGACTCGAAAGAGGCGCTGCGCCAGTTCACGCCTCCACCGACGGTCACCGCCCGCAGCGGTCCGGCAAATCGGTAGGTCGAGAAAATTCTCCCAGATGTCCGGGGAAGCTCAGCATTCAACCGGCCGCCGTCGGCGTTTTCTGCCACGAAATGGGCAAAGCCGGCATAGGTGTTCCAGCCGGGAAGGATTTCGCCCTGCAGATCGATTTCGACGCCCCGCGAAGTGGTCCCGTTTGCGGCGAAATACGCCTGCGTTCCATCCGGCAAGAGCTGGCCCGGGTCGATCTGGCCGACATTGTCTAGCCAGGATTTGAAGACCGCGATCGATGCACTGGCGCGGCCGCCGAAATAGCTCCCCTTGACCCCGAACTCGACGTTGCGCCCGTTTGTCGGCGCCAGCATCCTCTCGTCCCGGTCTCTGTTGGTCTGCGGATTGAAGATTTCTGTATAGCTGACATAGGCCGAATGGTGGGAATCGAGATCAAGCACGGCGCCCGCGTAAGGTGTGATCCTGCCACTTTTGGAGAATTCGAAGGATGTAAGCGCCGTCTGTTGTTCTAGATCGTAGAACGTCAACCGCGTGCCGACGATCACCTTGAGCCGATCAACGATGTCGAGCTTGGCGGCACCATAAAATGCCCCCTGCCGCGTAACGGTACGGGTCCGCGAGAACGGCCGAGCGTCAAAATCGGGCTCGGGATACGCGCCGGTCCAATCGAATATGCTTTCAAACGGCGTCGACGGTAGCACGAAGCCACTGCTGAATTCGTTGGCGACCCGCCTGTTCGCCATGACGCCGAACACCAGGTCATGCTTTCGTCCCAAGAGGCTGACAGGCCCTGATAGCGTCGCATCGATGCTGTTCTGCCGGCTGCGCGTGTAGCTCGCCAGGGCAAATGGCTGAAGGCCTTCGCCGGTCACGCGATCCGGATAGCCAAGCCCGGAAAACAAGCGCGCATCCGATGAGGAACGCTGATGCATGACAGCTGCGCGTGCGACCCACTGTCCTGCGAATTGGTGCTCAAGCGTCAAGAACGCCGAGTCCAGTGTATTGTCCCAACGGCTCCAGTCGGCCGTCATCGATTTGGATCGGGACCATCGCGTTGGAGTTCCGTCCGAGAACCAGAGCGGCATGCCACTCCAGGTCGTGCCTTCAGGACGGATCGCCTGATGGTCATAGCCGATGCTGATGAGCGTCCGGGGGCCAAGGTCTGCCTCGACAATGCCGTAGACGCTCCGCTTTGCCTGGCGATATCTGTCCACATGACCCTCGCGATCTTGCAGAATCCCGACCAGCCGGGCACGCACATGGCCATCGCGAGACAAGGGCGCCGAGATATCAGCCATGCCGCGAAAATTGTCCCACGATCCGGCGCTCAGCGTCGCAGAGGCTGCGAACTGGCGACCAGGCCGCTTACGTACCAGATTGATGGAAGCCGACGGATTGCCGGTGCCGGTCAGCAGGCCGGTTGCACCCCGCACGACCTCGAACCGCTCGAAGAAAGCTGTATCGAGAAAGCTCGCGCCACTGACGAACGCTGTTGGAATCCCATCATACTGGAAGCTGTCGATTGCAAACCCACGTGCGTAGAATGTGACGCGCTCGCTATCGAGGGTTCTCGAAGACAGGCCGGCCGTCGCTTCGAGGGCATTTTGAACCGAATTCAGCTGCTGATCATCGAGGTTCTCGCGCGTCATGACGGTGACGGCCTGTGGCGTTTCCCGCAGCGTCAGCGGTAGACGCGTAGCGGCAGTCACGACGGGGACAGTATAGATGGACGGCGATTGTCGCTCTCCCTGTCCGACGACGATAATCTCGTCCCGCCAGCCCGGCTGCTCGTCATTCGCGGCCCGCCCATCGGAAGTTGGAGACTGCGCTACGGCGGCCTGCGGCAAAAACGCTATGCCAGAAAATGCGCTGACGGCGCAAAGAAGGCGCGCGCGCCGACGCACGCCCCTTTGTGAGGGGCGGGTGAAGTATGGCATCGGGAAATCCTTGCTAGGTTTTCGTCACTCGGCTCAGCGCGCGAGTTGCCCCTCGAGGGTAGCGTGGTTGTAGTAGTCGCCAATCCAGACGATGCGTCCTTGCTCAACGCGAAAGAAGCTTGCTCCCCTGAAGGTGACCGGCCCCTGCTCTTTTACACCGCTCGGATGCGTCGCTTTGAATGTCCATTGGACGGCGACCTGATTGCCGGATGCGACTGGAGCCGCAAGCAGCGTGAGTCTGCGATCAGGCATCATTCCGCTGAGCAGCACCGGAACTTCGGTGACCGCATCAACGCCGGCCTTCACCGCCCCATTGCTTGTGTTGAAATACTCGACCGACGGCGCCAGCGTTGCCTTCAGGGCTGCTATGTCCCCGCTGTTCCAGGCATCGAAATAGCGCTGCACCACCGCGACGTCGGCATTGTTCACCGTCTGCGCTTTGGCCGAGACTGCGGAGAATGCCAGAAACAGCAGGCTGAGAAGCGCCGCCCAGAGAGGCCATGCGGAGTTTCTCGCGCCCGATACGGTGCCCAGGAGCAGCGGCGGGAATGTCATCGGATATGACGCTGGCCCGTTAAACGGCAACACGTTGCCCGGATCAGCGCACAGTGGATTGGATTGGCATTTGCACCTGTCGGTGGGGACAGGGGAACGAGGCGTGACGAAGCGCGGCATAGGGTCGCCCTCATGTGATTGATGATGGGAGAACGACGACCCCAGATCCGCCATTCATCCTAACATCCTATCTTTATCACGAATAGTTCGCAATAGCGCTGCGGCCCTGGCCCGCCATTTTTTTGTTCAGGCTATTTCGGTCTTGACCTTCCAACGATGGGAAGTGGCACGCCGTCGGTATGAGAGGAACCGCGATCATCGTCTGCGGCTCAGCGCTGCAGTTCGACATCTGCGCCCGATCAGCTGTTCTCAACGGCTTAGCGGTTCGCCCGGCTGACCCATTAGCTCGAGCGCTCCACCGCGAAGCGATAGCCAAATGAAGGGTATTCGACTTGAACAATCATGATCACATGCAGGACTGGAATGGATATCGCGACGTGCTGATGTCGCGCGTCGGCGAGTTTGCCAAGCTGAGCCCGGATTCGATGAAGGGCCTGATGATGGTTGAGCAGGGCGTGACCAAGTCCGGGTTACTTGACCCCAAAGTCATGGAATTGATCGCTCTGGCCGTGGCAGTCACGACCCGGTGCGACGGATGCATCTCGGTTCACGCCCAGAAAGCGATCTCCCTTGGCCTCACGCGCGAAGAGATTGCTCAGGCGATGGCTTTCACCATTTTTATGAATTCGGGCGCTGCGCTGACCTACACCGCTCGGGTCTTCGACGTCATCGACGCTTTGCCTGAAAACTGAACAGCAATCAGGGCTGGAGGCTTCAGGCCTTCAGCCCTGTTCCCCCACAGCATCAACGCACGGTGATGGCATGCCCGCAACCGCATTCAATTTCATGAGCAGTACCGGGGAGCAACTCTCTGGCCGGATCGAGCATCCTGCGACGACGCCGCGAGGCTGGGCCCTCTTCGCCCACTGCTTCACATGCGGGAAAGACAGCCTCGCCGCCGTCAGAATCTCACGGGCGTTGGCTCTGGCCGGTATAGGCGTCTTGCGCTTCGACTTCGCCGGGCTTGGCGGCAGCGCGGGTGAGTTCCGCGATTCGGGCTTTGCCTCCGATGTGGCGGACCTGGTTTGTGCAGCGAACGCAATGAGCGATGCTGAAATGCCGATCACGCTCCTTGTAGGACATAGTTTAGGCGGAGCGGCATGTCTGATGGCCGCGGTGGATATCCCGACCGTCCGCGCCGTGGCCACGATTGCCGCCCCTGCAGATGTAGCCCATATCCTCAGCACAATCGATCCAGAGTGTCTCACGCGCATCGAGCGCGATGGAAGCGCGCAGGTCAGCTTTGCTGACAGACCATTTGTCGTCGGTCGCAAGTTCGTCACGGATGCCCGCGCCCAGGCGCTGGAAGAGCGGATCGGAGCGCTGCAGCTTCCACTGCTTCTGCTACACGCCCCTGGCGACGACGTCGTAGGAATTAAGAACGCATCTCGCCTCTTTCAGGCCGCTAAGCACCCCAAGAGCTTTGTGTCACTGGATCAGGCCGACCATCTGTTGCGCGAGCGCGCGGACGCAGAATATGCAGCATCGGTTATCGCTGCCTGGGCTTCGCGCTACCTGCCGGCGACAGACTGGGACATTCGACCTGTCCAGCCCATGGCTGGGGTGACCGCGCATGAGACCGGCGCAGGAAGGTTCCAGGTTGCTATCCAGGCGGGGCGTCACCGGTTCCTTGCAGATGAACCCGTAGAGATGGGTGGTCTCGCGAGCGGGCCGACACCCTATGAGTTGGTCGCGGCAGGTCTGGCTGCCTGTACCGTTATCACGATGCGCCTCTATGCAAAGCGGGTGAACTTGCCACTGGATCAGGCTTTTGTGGCCGTCTCTCACAGTCGGGACAAGGATCGTACGCCGCAAGACCGCTTCAACCGGGATATCCGCCTCGTCGGGGACCTCACCGCCGAGCAGCGCGACAAGCTACTATCGATCGCCGACCGGTGCCCCGTTGATCTGACCCTCGTTCGCGGCTCCGACGTCGTCACCGAACTCGTTGAGACGCAAGACAAGTCCAGAGGGGGCGACAGCAATGGCTGAAGACGTTACCCGGCGAGTAGCCTTCACGGCTGCAGAAATCACAATGGTGCGACACGCTTCGAGCAGGCTCGGATGCAGCGAAGAGGCGTTCATCCGTACCGCCGTCACCGCAGCGGCAAGCGATATTTGCAGTGTCGACGGTTTGGCGGATCCTCAGTTTGACGAAGAGCCGGACGGCGCGACCGGGGTCAGAGCGGGCTGACCCTCAGGCTGCCGGCTAGTTCGATACGAGTAGTCGGGCAGCCAGAAACTGAGCTTCTTGTTGCGTCTCGGCAGCCGTCTGGGGTGCGCCAAAGGCATGTTCGAGGTGCGGGAACACCTTCTCAAGGTCGGCGCGCTGAACCGCATCGGGCTCGACGATAATCAACGAGAGACACAGCTTCGCCATCGTTTCACGATTGGCTTTCAACCACAGGGTCCGCGCAGTGCGATCCTCAAACGGTTCGTCTCCGGTCGGCGACGGGTAGATGAGCACGAAGCGCCGCCCATCTCGCACGAGCCTCTCCATCTCGAAACACCACTGGGGAGAAAGGCCGGACGTATCCAGCGGTCTGGCTAAACGGACGATCGGAAAATCGCTCACATCGTAAGCGTGGCCTGAGGGCCGCCTTGCCCGTTTGGCCGTAGCCGGGATGCTTATCGTCTTTGACGAGGGCGCGGGCGGTGCGGGAAGTTTTCGGTTCTGAGACTGGTCGTACGAGCGCTCGTACGAC
>NZ_QQWV01000033.1:0-43641 GCF_003951715.1 Sphingomonas sp. ABOLH
TTCGGCCGCCTCAAGGACTGGCGCCGCGTCGCAACCCGCTACGACCGCTGCCCGACAGCCTTCTTCTCCGCCATCGTCCTCGCTGCCACCGTCATCTTCTGGCTGTAATCAACGAGTCCTGACCCTAGGTCGTGACAACGATCCAGGGAGACGGTGTCATGGACGAGCAAATGTCAGTGACGCACGCGTTCGATGCGCGGGCGAAGCGGCGTGAGGAACGGCGCGATTTCTTCAAGATGCTGGGCGGCGCTGCAGCAGTTGGCAGCGCCGCTTTTGTTATGGCGCAGTCCGGGGAAGCACAGGCGCAAAGCGGTCCGACCGATGCGGACATTCTGAACTTTGCGCTGAACCTCGAATATCTCGAAGCGCAATTCTACTATTTCGCGGCGTTCGACAGCGGGCTTCCCAACTCCATCCTCACCGGCACCGGCGCGCAAGGGGCGGTCACCGGCGGGCGGCAGGTCACCTTCTCCGACACCTTGGTCGCGCAATATGCCCGCGAGATCGCGGCCGACGAACGTGCGCATGTCGAATTCCTGCGCACGGCGCTGGGCAGCGCGGCGGTCGCGCAGCCGGCGATTGACATCAGCGCATCGGCGAACGGTGCCTTCTCCGCCGCCGCACGCGCGGCGGGGCTGATCGGGGCGGGCGCATCGTTCGACCCTTATGCCAGCGACGAGAATTTCCTGCTGGGCGCGTTCATCTTCGAAGATGTCGGCGTCACCGCCTATAAGGGTGCGGCGCCGCTGCTGAGCAGCAAGACCTTCCTCGAAGCCGCCGCCGGCATCCTCGCGGTCGAGGCCTATCACGCCGCGATCGTGCGCACGACGCTCTATGCGAAGGGGATTGCGACGCCATCGGCGCAGCTGATCCAGGCGACCGATGCTATTTCGAACGCGCGCGACAGCCTCGACGGCACGACCGATCTCGACCAGGGCCTGTCCCCGCTGTCGAGCAACCCGAATGCCAGCAATATCGCGCCGCTCGACGCGAACGGCATCGCCTTCAGCCGGTCGGCCGGACAGACGCTCAACATCGTCTATCTCAACAACGCTCAGGTGAATGGCGGCGGTTTCTTCCCGAACGGGGTGAATGGCACCATCCGCGCCAGCGCCGCCAACTGAACCTGAGGAGAGACATCATGCAAAACGATCCGATCCTGCAGGTCCTCGAAGCCTGCGACCAGCGGCGCAACGCGCGTCGCGAGTTCATGCGCTATGCCGGCGGTGCCGCGATCGCCACGGCGGGCGCATCGGTACTGGCCGCGTGCAGCGACAGCGGCGGCGGCTTCATCACCCCCGGGCCGACGCCTACGCCGACCCCGACCGCGACGACGGCGCTGACCGATGCCGATGTGCTGAACTTCGCGCTGAACCTCGAATATCTCGAAGCGCAATTCTATTCCTTTGCCGCGACCGGCGCGGGCCTGCCGAACAGCAGCCTGAGCGGAACGGGCACGCAAGGGGCGGTCAGCGGCGGGCGGCAGGTGACGTTCACCGATCCGCTGGTGGCGCGCTATGCGCGTGAAATCGCGGCGGACGAAATCGCGCACGTCAACTTCCTGCGCACCGCGCTCGGGTCGGCGGCGGTGGCGCAGCCGGCGATCGATATCGGCGTGACCGCGACCAGCGCCTTTTCGAATGCGGCACGCGCCGCCGGGCTGATCGGGGCGGGCGCGGCATTCGACGTGTACGCCAATGACGAGAACTTCCTGCTTGGCGCGTTCATCTTCGAAGATGTCGGCGTCACCGCCTATAAGGGTGCCGTCGGTTTCGTCAGCAACAAGACGTTCCTTGAGGCGGCGGCGGGCATCCATGCGGCGGAAGCCTATCATGCGGGCCTGGTCCGGACCGTGCTGTACCGCAAGGGCGTGGCGACTCCGTCGCTGATCGACGCGACCGAAGCGATCTCGACGGCGCGCGACAGCCTCGATGGCAGCAGCGACCTCGACCAAGGGATTCGCGCGACCGGCAGCGGCAATGCAACCGCGTCGAACATCGTGCCGACCGATGGCAGCGGCATCGCGTTCAGCCGGACTCCGGGACAAGTGCTGAACATCGTCTATCTCGATCGGACGGCCAAGACGGCAGGCGGGTTCTTCCCGAACGGCGTCAATGGCACGATCCGCTCCAGCGCGGCGAATTAAGGGAGAGGGCGGCGTTCCGCGTGTCGGGACGCCGCCTTCGCTCAGTTGCCGGGGGTGCCGACC
Source organism: Sphingomonas sp. ABOLH (assembly GCF_003951715.1). Classification (NCBI taxonomy): domain Bacteria; kingdom Pseudomonadati; phylum Pseudomonadota; class Alphaproteobacteria; order Sphingomonadales; family Sphingomonadaceae; genus Sphingomonas; species Sphingomonas sp. ABOLH. The sequence goes on from NZ_QQWV01000033.1 coordinate 2,210, forward strand.
AGTCGCTGATAGGCTTCCTCAGGCGGGCCATAGGTCATGGCCGCCATCTCCAACAGCTTTTCGCGGTCGCGGACGATCACCCGGCCGCGGACCGATTTGATGGCGAGCGTTTCTTCCAATCTATGCAGCGCGTCGGTAATGCTGCTGCGGCGGACCGCCAGCATGAGCCGAAACTCCTCATGCGTCATCGAGATTTCGTCACCGCGTACCCGGTCGTGGTACAGCAGGATCCAACGCGCCAGCCGCCGTTCGACCGGGTGCGACAGTGCCGACACGACCGTCCGGCCCATCTGGATCAGGAACACCTGGATGAAGCGGAGTAGCGCGGCGCGCAGCGTATCGCTGCGTTCGACAGCCGCGAGCAGCCGATCGGCCGGTATCCGGAGCGCCGTGCCCGGTTCGGCGCGCAGCACGACGTCGTGCGGCGACCGGTCGTCGCCCAGCAGGATCGGCCAGCCGACATAGCCGTCCGCGCCGAGCAGGCCCACGGCATGCTGCCGTTCGCCGTCGATGACTTCCAGCACGGCGGCGATCCCGCCTTCGAGGAAGTAGACATAATCGATCGACTGATCGACGGTGAGCAAAGTGTCCCCGACGACCAGCGAGACCCGTTCGAGGTCGGGGGCGAGCAGGGCGCGGTCCGACGTCGTCAACGCGGCGAGCAGCCGGTTTTCGCCGCCTTCGCTGACCGGGGTGGCAGGGCGGTCGGCAATGTCACTCGATAGGGTCATCATGGCGGCCATTTTCCACGCGTTCGGCGACAACGCAATTGCGAACCGGTCGGTTCGATCCGCATTGCCGTTTGCCCGCGCCTTGCATAGACAGGGCGCGACCGTGCCGAGCCTTCACGCCCTTGCCAATCCACGACGATTCCTAGCGATCGCCCGCCCGCTGACCCCGATCCTGGTCGGGGCGGGGGCGGCGTTGTTCGCGTTCGGTTGCTGGGCCGGATTGACGCAGACCCCGGCGGATTATCTGCAGGGCGAGAGCGTCCGCATCCTCTATGTCCATGTACCCGCCGCGTGGCTGGGGATGGGCGGATGGTCGAGCCTGGCGATCGCCAGCATCGTCTATCTGGTCTGGCGGCACCCGTTGGCGGCCGTTGCCGCGCGCGCGATCGCGTTGCCTGGGGCGCTGTTCACCGCGCTGTGCCTGGTGACCGGTTCGATCTGGGGGCGACCGACCTGGGGGACATGGTGGCAATGGGACGGGCGGCTGACGTCGATGCTGCTGCTGTTCTTCGTGTATTTAGCCTATCTGGCACTCGCCCGTGCCGATGCCGATCGCGACGGCGACGGGCGTATCCCGGCACTGTTCGGTATTGCCGGGACGGCATTGTTGCCGGTCATCCGCTATTCGGTGCTGTGGTGGCGGACGCTGCATCAGGGGCCGAGTATCACGCTGACCAAATCGACCATCGACCCGACGATCCTGTGGCCGCTGTTCTTCACGGCGGGCGGCGCGAGCCTGTTGTTCGGTGGGGTCGTGCTGATGCGGATGCGGACCGATCTGGCCCGGATCAAGGCGGAGGCGCGGATGCGTCGGCGGGCGGCGGCATGAACCATTGGGCGTTCATTGCGGCGGCGTATGGGGTCACGCTGGGCGGGATCGCCGCGATCACCATTGCTTCATGGGTGGCGATGCGCCGCGCGGAGCGGGGATGAGTCCGAAACGGCAACGCATGACGCTGGCTTTGCTGGCGGTGGTCGCGATCGTCGGCGCGGTGCTGCTCGCCATGTCGGCGCTGGGTGAGGAAGCGGCGTTCTTCTACGCACCCGCCGATGCCGCCGCCGCGCCGATCGACAAGCCGGTGCGGCTGGGCGGGATGGTCGCGGCAGGATCGGTCCGTCGGGCGGCAGATGGCGTGACGATCCATTTCACCGTGACCGATGGCAAGGCGACCGTGCCGGTGCGCTTCGCCGGGATCGTCCCCGACCTGTTCCGCGAAGGATCGGGCGTCGTGGCCGAGGGACGGTTCGTGGCAGGCGGCGGGTTCGTCGCCGACAATCTGCTCGCCAAGCACGACGAACGCTACATGCCGCCGCAGGTAGCGGGCAAGATGCACAAGAGCGAGAGCACCGCCCCATGAGCGATCGCAACCGATGATTGCCGAGGCTGGTCTTGCCGCCTTGTGGCTGGCGGCGGCGATGGCGTTGCTGCAACTGGCGATGGCGGCGATCGCGCTGACGTCGCGCGAGGCGGAGCCGCCGGCGATCGTGCGGGAGTTGCTGGCGGCGGTGCGGCCGGTCGCGGTAGCGCAGGGGCTGCTGGCGGCCGGGGCGTTTGCGGCGCTGATCGTGCTGTTCGCGAGGACCGACCTGTCGGTGCTGCTGGTCGCCGAAAATAGCCATTCGGCCAAGCCGATGCTGTACAAGATCGCGGCGACCTGGGGCAATCACGAAGGGTCGATGCTGCTGTGGGTCACTGTGCTGGCGGTGGCCGGGGCGGGGATCGCGCTGTTCGAACGGTTGCTGGCGACGCGTACCCATGCCGCGACGCTGGCAGCGCAGGCGGCGATTGCGGCCGGCTTCTACGCATTTCTGCTGTTCGCCTCCAATCCCTTTGCCCGGCTGTCGCCTGTACCGCGCGACGGGCTGGGCCTCAACCCGTTGTTGCAGGACCCCGGCCTCGCCTTCCATCCGCCGACGCTCTACCTCGGCTATGTCGGGTTGTCGGTGGCATTTTCCTTCGCGGTCGGCGCGCTGATCACCCGCGATGTCGGCCGTGATTTCGCGCGGGCGATGCGGCCATGGGTGCTGGGGGCGTGGATTTTCCTGACGATCGGGATCACGGCGGGCAGCTACTGGGCCTATTATGAGCTCGGCTGGGGCGGCTGGTGGTTCTGGGACCCGGTCGAGAATGCGTCGCTGATGCCGTGGCTGGCGGCGACCGCGCTGCTCCATTCGGTGACGGTGCTAGCGACGCGCGATGGGCTGCGGGCATGGACGATCATGCTGTCGGTCGTCGCCTTTTCGATGTCGATGGTCGGTACGTTCCTGGTGCGATCGGGCATTTTGACCAGCGTCCACGCCTTTGCGGTCGATCCGACGCGGGGCGGGTTCATTTTGGCGCTGCTGATCCTCTATATCGGCGGAGCATTGGCGCTGTTCGCGTTCCGGGTCGGGACGGTGCGGCAGGGGGCGTTGTTCGAGCCGGTTAGCCGCGAGGGCGGGCTGGTGCTCAACAACCTGCTGCTGTCGGTCATCCTCGGCATCGTGCTGATCGGGACGCTGTACCCGTTGGTCGCGGAGGCGTTCGGGGTGCAGCTCTCGGTCGGGCCGCCCTTCTTCAACCGCGCCGCCGGGCCGATCGCGTTGCTGCTGGTTGCGGGCATGGCGGTCGGGCCGTTGCTGCGGTGGCGCCTTGATCGGGGCGCGGCGGTGCTGCGCCGGGTCGCGGTGCCGGCCGGGGTGACGCTGGTCGTGCTGATCGCGGCGGTCGCGTTCGTCGACAGCGGGTGGTTGCCGAAGTTCGGGTTGGCGCTGGCCGCCGGGCTGGCGGCCGCCAGCGTCCTGCCGCTGGTCGGGCGGAGCCCGTGGCGGACGCCGCTGCCGATCTGGGGCATGGTCGTCGCGCATCTGGGCATCGCGGTCAGCCTAGCGGGCATGGCGAGCGACAGCGCGTTTACGCAGGAACGGCTGGTCGCCGCTGCGCCGGGCGAACACCACAAGGTCGGACCGTTTGACGTGCGCTTCGATGGGATCAAGCCGGTGGTCGGCGATAACTGGTCGGCGGTGCAGGGGCGGCTGACCGTCACGCGCGGAGCGGGCGGGGCGTTCGTGATGCGGCCCGAACAGCGCTTCTTCGCCAATCCGCCGACCGAAACGAGCGAGGCGGCGCTGGCGACCTATTGGGACGGGCAGCTCTATGCCGTGCTCGGCCGCGACGATGCCGGCGGGCGGCGGCAATTGCGGCTGTGGTGGAAGCCGTTCGTGACGCTGATCTGGGCCGGTGGCGGATTGATTGCTTTGGGCGGGGCGATCGCGCTGGTCGGGCGCGTGCGGCGGCGGCAGGCGCGATGAACCGTCGCCTGCTCTGGCTTCCGCTGCTCGCCTTCGTCGCGATTGCCGGGCTGTTCGCGTGGATGCTGCCGCAGCACAGCGACCGGCAGGTGCGTTCCCGACTGGTCGGCAAGCCGCTGCCCCAGTTCAGCCTGGCCCCGGCCGCTCCGGGCAAGCCGGGATTGACGACCGCGATGTTTCAGGCCGGCAAGCCGCGGCTGTTGAATGTCTTCGGCAGCTGGTGCGTGCCCTGCGCCGCCGAAGCACCGCAGCTGGCGAAGCTGGCACAGGCGGGCGCGACGATCGACGCCATCGCGATCCGCGATACGCCGGCCGATGTTGCGCGGTTCCTGTCGACCAATGGCGATCCCTTTGCGGCGATCGGCGACGATCGCAACAGTTCGGTGCAGTTGGCATTGGGATCGTCCGGCGTTCCGGAAACCTTCGTCATCGACGGACAGGGACGGATCGCGCACCAGCATATCGGGGCGATCCGCGACGAGGATGTGCCGGTCCTGCTCGACAAATTGAAGTCCGCCCGATGAGGGCGCTGTTCGTCCTGGCGCTGCTGATCGCGCCCCCGGCGCTGGCCCAGTCGCGTGTGCCGCCTCCGGCACTGGCCGATACGCAACTGGCCGATCCGGCCCAGGAGCGAGCGGCCAAGGCATTGATGGAAACGCTGCGGTGTCTCGTCTGCCAGGGGCAGTCGATCGCCGACAGCGACGCCGACATGGCCGCCGACATGCGCGCACTGGTCCGGCAGCGGATCGCAGCGGGGGAGCGGCCGGTCGCGGTGCGCGACTGGCTGATCGAACGCTATGGCAACTATGTCAGCTATGACCCGCCGCTGTCGGGTGCGACGGGGCCGCTATGGCTGGCGCCGATCGTGCTGCTGGCGATCGGTGGTCTGCTCGCCCGGCGCAGCTTGAAGGGGCGTCGGCGATGAACGGTTGGCTGATCCTCGCGCTGTTGCTGATTGCCATCTTCGGGCTGCTGGTCATGGCGCGTGTCGCAAAGCCGTTATGGGGCTTTGTTGGCGCCACGCTGATGCTGGGCGCGGCAGGCTATGCGTGGCAGGGGAGCCCGACCCTGGCCGGCGTGCCGCGCGCGGCGGAGCGTAAGTTCGAGGCACCCGATATCGCGGCAGACGATTTGCGCGACGCGATCTGGGGGCGCTTTACCTATGATTACGCCTATGCGGTCGCGGCCGATGGTCTTGCCCGCGCGGGAGCGGCCCAGGCGGCGGTAAATGCGGTGCTGGGCGGGTTGCAGGGTGCCCCGAACAGCGGGCGGTTGTGGACCCGGTTGGGCACGGCGATCCTTGCCCATGACGGCGGGCAGGTACTCTCGCCCGCTGCCCGCACCGCCTTTGCCCGTGGGATCGCAACGGCGCCGGATCACCCCGGCCCCTATTTCTATTACGGCATGGCGTTGATCCAGACGGGCGACCTGCCCGGCGCGAAGCGAGCATGGCTCGCGGCGCTGGCGCGCACGCCGCGCAACGCATCCTATCGCGAGGACCTTGCGATGCGGCTGGTCCTGCTCGACCGGTTGATGGCAATGCGCCCGACCGCCCCGGCCCGATAGAGTCTGATCCACTCACGCGAAAATGTCATTCCCCCGGCCTTCGCCGAGATGACGCCCGTTTCGGAGGAGCTGGATCAGACTCCAGTCCGCCTGCCGTCCGCTCAGGCGCCGCGCCCGGTCTTTGCCTGCAACGCGTCGATCGCCTTGGACGCATCCGCCTTGGTCAGCGAATCGTCGAACGGCTCGCCCGCTTCTTCGCTTAGCGTCTTCAGATAGGACGCCTGGGCGCCGGTCATCGGTTCGTCGCCGGTCGTCCAGTCGTCCGGGTCCTTTTCGGCATTCGAAAAGGGTTCGCTCTTGGGGTTCGGGTGGTCGGTCATCGCAGAATTCCTTTCACCGCCACCAACCCGCGCGTTCCCAGTTCGTTCCGTCAGGTTACGGCGTTGCGGGCATGGTATCTGGGATCGTCCCAGCTGCGATCGTCGAGAATTCGCCGCAGGATATCGACCGCCCGCCACACATCGGCAAAGCCGATATAGAGCGGCGCGAACCCCAGCCGCAGCGCGTCGGGCGCGCGGAAATCGCCGATCACGCCGCGATCGATCAACGCCTGGCAGATTGCATAGGCATGGGGATGGCGGAACGATACATGGCTGCCGCGCCGGGCGGCATCGCGCGGGCTGATGAGCGTCAGCTCCGGGCATCGCGCCTCGACCAGCGCGATGCAGGAGTCGCCGAGCGCGCGGGACTTGGCGATCAGCGCATCCCGGTCGACGCCGTCGAATTGCGCAATTCCCTCTTCTAGCGCGGCAAGCGCGAGGATCGGTGGTGTCCCGCATTGGAAGCGCGAAATGTCGGCGGCCGGGGCGTAATCGTCGCTGAAATCGAACGGTGCGGCATGGCCCAGCCAGCCCGACAAGGGCGATCGCAATGTCGCATGGTGACGCTTTGCGACGTAGAGAAAGGCGGGCGCACCGGGGCCGCCGTTCAGATATTTATAGCCGCAGCCGACCGCCAGGTCGGCGTTGCAGCCCGTGAGGTCGAGCGGCACCGCGCCGACGCTGTGGCTGAGGTCCCACAGCACCAGCGCGCCCCGTGCCTGCGCGGCGGCGGTGATGCCGGCCATGTCGAGCATCGCGCCGCTCTTGTAATGGACATGGGTGAGCATCACGACGGCGACATCGTCGTCGATCGCGTCGACGATGGTGTCGACCGGCACGGTCCTGATCCGCGCATCGCCGACGCTCCACGCGGCGCCATCGGCGATGTAGAGATCGGTCGGGAAGTTGCCGGGTTCGGACAGGATCGTGGCGCGCCCCGGCCGTGCCTTCAACGCCGCCACCAGCAGCTTGTACAGGTTGGCGGAGGTCGAATCGGCGACCACCACCTCGTCCGGTTGTGCGCCGATAAACGGCGCGATCTTCGCCCCGATCCGCCGCGCTGCGCCGATCCAGTCATGCGCGTTCCAGCTGCGGATCAGCCCGTCGCCCCATTGCTGCGTCGCGACCTGCTGCAACCGCGCCGGGGTGGTGCGCGGGAGAGCGCCGAGCGAATTGCCGTCGAGATAGATCACGCCCTCGGGCAGAGCGAAGCGGTCGCGGACGCTGTGCAGCGGATCGGCGGCGTCGCTGGCCCCCGCTTCGATCAGCGTCATCATGCCCACGCCGCCACCCGGCGGACGGTCGATTGCCACGAGAACATGCCGCTCAGCACCTTTGCCAGATCAGGATGCCCGACGCGGGCCTTGCTGCGCGGTCGGTTCATATCGATACTGGTCGCTCAGTGCGCGGAGGGCGGCGGGCCGCCCATGTCGCGGAAGCTGTCGGGCACGTCGGTGCGCGGCTGTCCCGACGGGGTCGGCAGCGGTTCGATCTCCGGCGATTCGGGCGGATCGAACCCGCCCTCCCATTTGGCGATGACGCTGGCGGCGATGGCATTGCCGACGACATTGGTCGCGGTGCGGCCCATGTCGAGGAAATGGTCGATGGCAAGGATCAGCAACAACCCGGCTTCGGGGATGTTGAACATGCCGAGCGTCGCGGCGATGACCACCAGGCTGGCGCGCGGGACACCGGCAATCCCCTTCGACGTGACCATCAGCACCAGCAGCATCAGGAACATCTGTCCCCAGCTGAGGTCGATGCCGTACGCCTGCGCGATGAAGATCGACGCGAAGGTCATGTACATCATCGACCCGTCGAGGTTGAACGAATAGCCGAGCGGCAGCACGAAGCTGGCGATGCGCGGCGGTACGCCGAACCGGTCGAGCGCTTCCAGCGTGCGCGGATAGGCGGCCTCCGACGAGGCGGTCGAAAAGCCGAGCAGGATCGGATCGCGCAGATAGCGCAGCAGCATCTTCACGCGCGGGCCGATGATGGCGAAGGCGATGCCGATCAGCACCGTCCATAGCGTGGCGAGGCCGAGGTAGAAGCTGCCCATGAAATAGGCGAGGTCGCCGATGATCCCCGGTCCCCGTTCGGCCAGCGTCGCCGTCACCGCCGCAAACACCGCGAACGGGGCAAAGCGCATGACGTAATCGGTGACCTGCAACATCACCGCGACCAGCCCTTCGAGCGCGCGGACCAGCGGCTTGCCCTTGTCGCCGACCGCCGTCAGCGCGACGCCGATGAACAGCGAGAAGATGACGATCTGCAAGATCTCGTTCGTCGCCATCGCCTCGATGCCCGAGGCGGGGAAGATATGGCCGACGAACTTCACGAAATCGAATGCCGGCTTGTCGACGCCGGTCGCGGCGGTGACCGGCGGGACGGGCAGGCCCAGACCCACGCCCGGCTGCAACAGATTGACCAGCAACAGCCCGAGCATCAGCGAGATGAAGCTGGCCATCACGAACCAGCCGAACGACCGCAGCCCGACCCGGCCCAGCGACGAACTGTCGCCCATATGCGCGATGCCGACGACCAGCGTCGAGAAGACGAGCGGCGCGATGATCATCTTGATCAGCCGCAGGAACACGGTGGTCACGGCGGACAGATAATAGGCGATATTCTTCAGCGTCGCGGTGCCGGCGCCGCCGCCATCGTCCAGCCCGGCATTCAGCGCCCAGCCGAGCACGAGCCCCGCCACCAGCGCGATGAGAATGAAAGTCGTAAGCCGCTTGGCCATGCGTAGTCCCTGATCGTTTGCACGGGAAAGGACGGGAATGTTTCGTCCGGGTCAACCCCTGTGCGTGTCCTCGCTTGGCAAGTCGCGCGCGCCTGCGTATCGAGCGGACATGACCTCGACCAATGATGTCCGCCGCTCGTTCCTCGACTTTTTCGAGAAGGCGGGCCACGCCCGCGTGCCCTCCGCGCCGCTTGTTCCGCAGAACGATCCGACGCTGATGTTCGTCAATGCGGGCATGGTGCCGTTCAAGAACGTGTTCACCGGCCTCGAGACGCGGCCTTACGTGACGGCGACGTCGTCGCAGAAATGCGTGCGCGCGGGCGGCAAGCATAACGATCTCGACAATGTCGGCTATACCGCGCGGCATCATACCTTCTTCGAAATGCTCGGCAATTTCTCCTTCGGCGATTATTTCAAGGAACAGGCGATCCTGAACGCCTGGACCCTGCTGACCCGCGACTGGGGACTGCCAGCGGAGAAGCTGACCGCGACTGTCTATCATACCGACGACGAAGCGTTCGACCTGTGGAAGAAGATCGCCGGGCTGCCCGATCACAAGATCATCCGCATCCCGACCAAGGACAATTTCTGGGCGATGGGCGACAGCGGCCCGTGCGGTCCGTGCTCGGAAATCTTCTACGATCACGGCGACCACATCCCCGGCGGTCCCCCCGGTTCGCCGGACGAGGATGGCGACCGGTTCGTCGAGATCTGGAACCTGGTGTTCATGCAGTTCGAGCAGGACGCCAACGAGATCGTCGGCGAACTGCCCAAGAAGTCGATCGACACCGGCATGGGCCTCGAACGCATTGCAGCGGTTATGCAGGGCGTGTCGGACAATTACGACACCGATACCTTCAAGGCGCTGATCGCCGCATCCTGCGAACTGACCGGCACCCGCGCCGAAGGGGCGACGCAGGCCAGCCACCGCGTCATCGCCGATCACCTGCGCGCGTCGGGTTTCCTGGTGGCCGATGGCGTGCTGCCGGCGAACGAAGGCCGCGGTTATGTGCTCCGCCGGATCATGCGCCGCGCGATGCGGCACGCGCATCTGCTGGGTGCCAAGGACCCGTTGATGCACCGGCTTGTCGGCTCGCTCGTATCTGAAATGGGCGCGGCCTATCCGGAGCTGGTCCGCGCGCAGCCGCTGATCGAAGCGACGTTGCAGCAGGAAGAAACCCAGTTCCGCCGCACCCTCGACAAGGGGCTGAAGCTGCTCGACGAGGCGACTGCCGATTTCGCCGAAGGCGCGACGCTGGCCGGCGAGACCGCGTTCAAGCTCTACGACACCTATGGCTTCCCCTATGACCTGACCGAGGACGCCCTGCGTGCGCAAGGGTACGGCGTCGACCGTGCCGGATTCGACGCGGCGATGGCCGAACAGAAGCGCGCCGCGCGTGCTGCGTGGAAGGGCTCGGGTGCCAAGGCGTCGGACGATGTCTGGTTCGACGTCCTCGAAACCGCCGGACCGACCGAATTCATCGGCTATTCGGTCGAGGCGGGCGAGGGGCAGGTCGTCGCGATCGTCAAGGACGGCGCGCGGGTCGATTCGGCTGAGGCGGGTGACGAGGTGTTGGTGCTCACCAACCAGACGCCCTTCTATGCCGAAAGCGGCGGGCAGGTCGGCGATGCCGGCACCATGACCACCGATGCCGGGTTCATGGCGACCGTCACCGATACCGCCAAGCAACTCGGCAAGCTCCATGCCCATGTCGCGACGATCGACGCCGGCAGCCTGAAGGTCGGCGACAGCGTCGCGCTGACGATCGACACCGCGCGCCGTGCGCAGATTCGCGCCAACCACTCCGCGACGCACCTGTTGCATGAGGCGTTGCGGGAGCGGCTCGGCACCCATGTCGCGCAGAAGGGATCGATGGTCGCGCCTGAGCGGCTGCGCTTCGACTTCTCGCAACCCTCCCCGATCGCGGCGGACGCGCTGGCGCTGGTCGAGGCCGACGTCAACGCGCAGGTGCGCGGCAACGGTGCGGTCACCACCCGGCTGATGACCCCCGACGATGCGATCGCGATGGGCGCGATGGCGCTGTTCGGCGAGAAATATGGCGACGAGGTCCGCGTCGTGTCGATGGGACAGGATGCGGAAGGCACCTATTCGATCGAGTTATGCGGCGGGACGCACGTCAATGCGCTTGGCGAAATCGGCCTGTTCAAGATCGTGTCCGAAGGCGCGGTGTCCTCGGGCGTCCGCCGCGTCGAGGCGCTGACCGGCGAGGCAGCGCGCCAATGGCTCGGCAATCGCGACGCGAAGCTGCGGGAAGCCGCTGCCGCGCTGAAGGCGACCCCCGACGAAGTGCCCGCCCGCGTGGCGCAGCTCGTCGAGGATCGGCGTCGTCTGGAACGCGAACTGGCCGAGGCGAAGAAGGCGCTGGCCATGGGCGGCGGTGCGGGTGCGGCGCCGGCCGGTCCGGAACAGGTCGGCGACATCGCCTTTCTGGGTCAGGTGATCGACGGGCTCGATGCCAAGGCATTGCGCGGGACGATCGATGAAGCCCGTGCGCGCGTTCCCTCGGGCGTCGTTGCGCTGGTCGCGGTCAATGACGGCCGCGCCTCGGTCGGGGTCGGGGTGTCGAGCGACCTGACCGGCCGGATCAGCGCGGTCGATCTGGTCAAGGCGGCGGTCGCGGCGCTGGGCGGGCAGGGGGGCGGCGGTCGCCCTGACATGGCTCAGGGCGGTGGCCCGGACGGAGCCAAGGGCGACGAAGCGCTGGCGGCGATTCGCGCGCTGCTGACGAACTAATTTCCTCGTCACCCCGGCCTTGAGCCGGGGGCCCGCTTCTCTCGACGTCGGAAGTAGAAGCGGGACCCCGGATCAAGTCCGGGGTGACGTCTGGTTCTGTAATGGCCGTCGTGCCCCGAACGCACGTACGCACGCCAACCTCCTGCCACCGCCGCAGCATCACCCAAAACTCCCGTTCATCCCCGATGCAGCCGCAGGCGTGCAGTGCGGACGATTGCACAGCAATATTGCGCGTGCTAACGGCCCGGCCTTGAACCACTGGGACGCGGTCGACATGACCAAACTCGTTGCCACTTCGGCGCGGTTCCCGCGCCCGTGATATTCTCCCGAGAGGCTTCGTCGGAAGCCGCCGACCTGCCCGACACGGGCGCGACCCATCATGGGCCGCGCCAGTCGCTCGCCAAGCTGTCGCTCGGCGCGCTCGGCATCGTCTATGGCGATATCGGCACTTCGCCGCTCTATGCGATGAAGGAGACCTTCGTCGGCCATCACCGGTTGCCGGTCGACCAGCTCAACATCTTCGGCGTGGTCAGCCTCGTCTTCTGGTCGCTGATGCTGATCGTGACGCTGAAATACGTCTTCATCATCATGCGCGCCGATAACAATGGCGAAGGCGGCAGCCTGGCGCTGCTGGCGCTGATCCAGCGCAAGAGCGGTGGCGGTCGCTGGACCGCCAGCCTCGTCATCCTCGGCGTGCTCGCGACGGCGCTGTTTTTCGGCGACTGCATGATCACGCCCGCCGTGTCGGTGCTGTCGGCGGTCGAGGGGCTGGCGACGGTCAATGCCGGTTTCGACCCGTTCGTGATCCCGATCGCGGTGGTCATCATGATCGGGCTGTTCTGGCTGCAGGCGGTCGGCACGGCCAGCGTCGGGCGGCTGTTCGGGCCGATCATGATCGCCTATTTCGCGACGCTGACGTTCCTCGGCGTCCTTAACATTCTCGAACGACCCGACATTTTCCAGGCGCTGAACCCGATCTGGGCCGTGCGATTCTTCGCGCAGGACGGCATCATGGCGTTCCTTGCGCTCGGGTCGGTGGTGCTGGCCGTGACCGGTGCCGAGGCGCTGTACGCCGATATGGGCCATTTCGGGCGCCGGCCGATCTCGGTTGCGTGGCTGTACGTCGTGTTCCCGGCGTTGATGCTGAACTATCTGGGGCAGGGGGCGCTGCTGCTCCAGAACCCGGATGCGGCGTCCAACCCGTTCTTCTTCATGGCGTCGGAGGATTTCCGCCTTCCGCTCGTCATCCTCGCGACGCTCGCGACGATCATCGCCAGCCAGGCGGTGATCACCGGGGCCTTCTCGGTCGTGCAGCAGGCGGTGCAGTTGGGGCTGATGCCGCGCCTGCGCATCGAACATACCAGCGCCGATGCCGCGGGGCAGATCTACATCCCGGCGGTGAACTGGGCGCTGCTGGTCATGGTCCTGCTGCTGATCTTCGGGTTCCAGGAATCGTCGAACCTGGCCGCAGCCTATGGCATTGCCGTGACGGGCACGATGTTCATCAGCACTTGCATGATCGCGGTGCTGATCAAGCGGGTGTGGAACTGGCCCGTCGCTGCGGTCGCCGCGTTCATGTTCATGTTCCTGTGCATCGACGGCGCCTATTTCGCGTCGAACCTGACCAAGGTGCCCGATGGCGGCTGGTTCCCACTGCTGGTCGGCATCGTCGTCTTCGTCCTGCTGACCACCTGGGCCAAGGGGCGCAAGCTGATGATCGAGCGGATGCGCGAGGCCGCGATGCCGATCAAGGTGTTCATCCAGTCGGCGGCCAGCAGCGCCACCCGCGTGCCCGGCACCGCCGTCTTCATGACGTCGACCCCCGAAGGCGTGCCCCACGCGCTGCTCCACAATCTGAAGCATAACAAGGTGCTGCACGAGCGGGTGATCCTGCTCACCGTGAAGATCGCCGACACGCCCTATGTCGACCCCGAGCTTCGCACGAAGAACGAGGATCTGGGGCAGGGCTTCCACCGCATGATCCTGAAGTTCGGCTTCATGCAGGACCCCGACGTTCCCGGCGCGCTGAAGGCGGTCGGCTGTTGCGGCGGCGACTTCCGGATGATGGACACCAGCTTCTTCCTCGCGCGCCAGACGCTCTTGCCGTCATCGCGGCCGGGCATGATGATCTGGCGCGAAAAGCTGTTCGCGTGGATGCTGCAGAATTCGGAAAGCGCGATGGAGTTCTTCCGCCTGCCGACCAACCGCGTCGTCGAGCTCGGCAGTCAGGTCGAGATTTGACCCCGCCCGACCCCGCCCCGATCATCGTGACCGCCTTGTTCGGGCATGAGGATCAGGCGTGGTTCGACCGGCAGCGGCGCGCCTATTTTCCGCCCGAGCGCAACGTCCTTGCGGCGCATTGCACGATGTTCCACCATCTGGCCCCGGAGCTGGGACCGGAACTGAAGCAACGCCTGAACGCGCTGACGCGCGGCGTGCCGGCGCCGTTTGCCCGGGTCGGCGGCTTGATGAACCTCGGCCGGGGCGTGGCCTATCGCATCGAATCGCCCGATCTCGAATCGGTCCGCGCCGAACTGGCCGATGCGTTCGCATCGATGCTGACGCCGCAGGACCGCGCCGGATGGCGTCCACATGTCACGATTCAGAACAAGGTCGAACCCGCTGCCGCAAAGGCGTTGCTGGCCGAATTGTCCGCCGGATTTACCCCGCACCCGCTGAAAATCGCGGGTTTGGCCAGCTGGTGGTATCGTGGCGGGCCGTGGGAATTATTTTCCCGACACATGTTCGCTTGACCGCAACGATTCGCGTTCGTATAGGGCCGCCCTCCCCGATGGGGATGCGGCGGGGCGAAGTAGCTCAGTTGGTTAGAGCACGGGAATCATAATCCTGGGGTCGGGGGTTCAAATCCCTCCTTCGCTACCACCCGCCAAGGCGTCAGCGCAGCGTCCGCGACGCCGATCTCTCGTATTCTTCATGTTCCGTTCAGCTAGATCGAACTTGCGGCGCGCTCGTTCGTTGTTGGTGGTGATACGAGCAAGGGAGGATAGCCGCCATGCCGATCGTTGCCCCCGCCCGCCCGACGCCCGTTCGCGGTGTTCAGGATCGTCCGCCGCATCTTTCCGGGCTTCTCTCCGGCATGCTGTTGGCCATACCGCTCTGGGCCGTCATCCTGGCGTTCGTCCTGTAAGGCGACTTGCGCGCCACCTGACGTTCCCCATGTTGCGTTCGACCCCGCGACCGGCCTAGACGGGCCGCTCGCATCGAACGGAATATGATCTCATGGCTGTCACGCACCACACTCGCATGCTCGTCCTAGGTTCGGGACCGGCGGGTCTCTCTGCTGCAATTTACGGCGCGCGCGCCGGCATGGAGCCGATCGTGGTGCAGGGCATCCAGCCCGGCGGTCAGTTGATGACCACGACGGACGTCGAGAACTATCCCGGCTTTCGCGACGTCGTGCAGGGGCCGTGGCTGATGGGTGAAATGCAGGCGCAGGCCGAGCATGTCGGTACCCGGATGATGTGGGATACGATCGTCGATGTCGACCTGACCCGACGGCCGTTTCGCCTGACCGGCGATAGCGGCGACGTTTATGAAGGCGAGGTGCTGGTGATCGCCACCGGTGCGCAGGCGCGCTGGCTCGGCCTCGACAGCGAAGAACTGCTCAAGGGCAAGGGCGTGTCGGCCTGCGCGACCTGTGACGGGTTCTTCTACCGAGGCAAGAAGGTGGCGGTGATCGGTGGCGGGAATACTGCGGTCGAGGAAGCGCTGTACCTGACCAACCATAGCGACGATGTGACGATCATCCATCGCCGCGACAGCTTCCGCGCCGAACGCATCCTGCAACAGCGGCTGTTCGCCAGCGACAAGATCAGCGTCCTGTGGAACAAGCAGGTCGAGCGTTTCGTCGGTGGCGGCGATCCGCATGGGCTGGTCGGGATCGAATTGAAGGACACCGTGACCGGCGAACTGTCGATGCTGGACGTCGATGGCGGCTTCGTCGCGATCGGCCACCATCCGGCGACCGAGCTGTTCCGGGGGCATCTCGCGCTCGATGATGATGGCTATATCGCTGTCGAAACCGGTTCGACCCGGACCAGCGTGCCTGGCGTCTTCGCGTGCGGCGACGTGATGGACAAGGTCTATCGCCAGGCGGTGACGGCTGCGGGCACCGGCTGCATGGCGGCGCTGGACGCCGAACGTTTCCTGCAGGCGGCGGAATTTGCGGAGGTGGCCGAAGCCGCCGAATAAGCGAGGCCGGGCGCGTTGCCCGGCCCCGGACTTTACACGCCCGCGTCGGTCAGGTGGGCGAGTTGGTCGGCCGTCAGGTCGATCTGCCACGCACCGACCAGTTCCTCGAGCTGATCGACGCTGGTGGCGCTGGCGATCGGCGCGGTCACGCCTTCCTGTGCTGCCAGCCACGCGAGCGCGATCTGTGCCAGGGTCGCGCCGGTTTCTGCCGCGACGGCATCCATCGCGGCAAGAACGGCGGCGCCTTTCCCGGCCAGCAGCTTGGCCATGCCACCGCCGCGCACACTTTTCGACAGGTCTTCCGTGGAGCGGTACTTGCCGGTGAGGAACCCCGAGGCGAGGCCGTAATAGGGCGCCACGCCGATATTATGCTCGACGCAGAGGTTCTGGAGTTCGCCCTCATATTTGCGGCGGCTCACCAGATTATATTCGGGCTGGAGCGCATGGAAGCGCGGCAGTCCTTCTGACGTCGCAAGGTCGAGTGCCGACTTCAGTCGCATGGCGCGGAAATTGGACGCGCCGAGCACGCGAACCTTTCCGGCATCGACCAGCCGGCCGAACGCCGCCAGATAATCCTCCTGCGGCGTGTCGTCGTCGTCCTGATGTGCGTAATAGAGGTCGATATGATCGGTGCCGAGCCGGTCGAGCGATGCCTCGGCGGCCGCCGCGATCCGGCTGGGCGCCAGTTTTTCGCCCCCTTCTCCGGGAAGCATGCCGACCTTCGTCGCGATCAGGACGAGGTCACGCTTGCCCGACCGGCGCAGCCATTCGCCGATGATGGTCTCGGACTCGCCGCCACGGTGCCCGTCGACCCACGCGGAATAGACGTCGGCGGTATCGATCATCGTGCCGCCCAGGTCGACGAAGGCGTCCAGGATGCGGAAGCTGGAATCGCGGTCGATCGTCCAGCCGAAGACGTTACCACCCAGGATCAGGGGCGGGGTTTGCAGATCGGTGGCGCCCAGCGTTCGGAGCGGAATAGCGGTCATGGTCAGTCCTTCGGATCGGGGGCGATGGCGTTGGCGTCGAGCGCGCCATTGTCTAGCATGGCGGCGGCGTCGTTCAGCGCGGCTGCCTCGTCCTGTGTGACGCCGCCGGGGGCCGAGCGGTCGTCGGACCCGCTGCATCCGGCCGGGAGCAGGGTGGCCAAGGCCAGGGCGAGGATAGGGGCAGGGCGCATCGATAATCTCCAAACAAAAAAGGCCGCGCCCCGTTGCGTCGGGACACGGCCTTGTCTGCTAACCGAAGAGGATCAGCGCTGCATTTCGCGGCCGGCCTGTTCCAGTTCCTGGCCGGCTTCGCGCTGCGCGTTGTCGGCAGCGGCGTCGGCCTTGGCCGCACCGCGTTCAAGCGCGGCACCAGCGCGATCGGTCGCGTTGTCGATCTTCTGGCCAGCGCGGTCGGCGGCGTTCTCGGCGGCGCCGAAGGCACGGTCGCCAGCGGCCTGCACGTCGTCGACGGCTTCGCCCATCGTCGCGTTGACATCGGCGGCAACGGCGTCGGCCGCCTCGCCGGTTTCGTTCTGCGCCTTCTGGCTGCAAGCGCCGATCGAGAATGCGGCGGCGGCGAGCGGCAGCAGAATGAGCTTCTTCATGGCGGTTTCCCTTCCGTTATGACCGGGCGCCAAACGCATCAGCGGCACGGCGGTTGCATCGTCGATTATCCGGGCGGCGCATGGTTTCGCCGATTGACCTGATATAAAGATTTCTTTATATCAATAGTCATGGCACCGGCCCTCGACATATTACGCGCCGCCAGCGACGCGACCCGCTTGCGGGTCATCGGGTTGTTGCGGTCGATGGAATTGTCTGTCGGCGAATTGGCGCAGGTGCTGGAACAGAGCCAGCCGCGGGTCAGCCGCCATATCAAGATCCTGTGCGATGCCGGGCTCACGGTCCGCCGCAAGGAAGGCAGCTGGGTATTCGTCGCGCTGGGGGAGCCGGCGCTTGTCGCGCCGCTGCTGGAGGCGCTCGATGCCTGGGTAGCGGACGATGACGCGTGGCGCGAGATCGATGGCGCCCGACTGGCGGAGGTGCGGGCCGATCGCGCCGCCGCCGCCGCCGCCTGGTTCGAGGCGCATGCCGGCGAATGGGATGCGATCCGTTCGCTGCATGTCGCGGAGGAGCAGGTCGAACGGGCGATGCTGGCGACGCTGGGCTCCGATCCGATCGGCCTGCTGGTCGATATTGGCACCGGTACCGGGCGGATGCTGGAATTGTTCGCTCCGCAGGCGGAGCAGGCGATCGGCATCGACCGGTCGTCGGAGATGCTGCGACTGGCGCGAGCCAAGCTGACCGAGCGCGGACTGGACCATGCCGAATTGCGACAGGCGGACATTCAGGCGCTCCCGCTTGAGGCGGGGGCGGCCGATGCCGCGGTGCTGCATCATGTCCTGCATTTCGTGCAGCATCCCGGTGCGGCGATTGCAGAGGCGGCGCGGGTATTGCGGCCCGGCGGTCGGCTGTTGATCTGCGACTTCGCGCCGCATCAGCGCGAGGAACTGCGGGTTCGCGATGCCCATGCGCGACTGGGCTTCTCCGACGAACAGATGCTGGGCTGGTTCGCGGAAACGGGATTGTCACCGGTGTCGATCCAGACGCTGGGTGGCGGCGAACTGACGGTCAAGCTGTGGATGGCGCGGCGGGCGTACGACGTACAAGAGGTGAAGGCGGCATGACTCCTACCATTTCCGATCTCGAAGAAGCGCGCCGCGCGCTCGATGCGCCGCTGTTCGCCGATCTGGCCGGCGATTGCGCGGTCAGCTTCGAATTCTTCCCGCCCAAGACCGAGAAGATGGAAGCAGCGTTGTGGGAAACGGTGCGCGCGCTGGAGCCGCTCGCCCCCAAGTTCGTCAGCGTCACCTATGGCGCGGGTGGATCGACCCGGGAGCGGACCCATGCTACCGTCGCCCGGATCGCGCGCGAGACGTCGATGCCCGCCGCCGCGCATCTGACTTGTGTCGAGGCGAGCCGCGCCGAGATCGATCAGGTCGCGCAGGAATATTGGGCGGCGGGCGTCCGCCATATCGTCGCGCTGCGCGGCGATCCGCCGACCATGGGGCAGAAGTTCGTCGCCCATCCTGATGGGTATGAGAATGCGGCGGCGCTGGTTGCAGGGCTGCAGAAGCTGCACCCGTTCGAGATTTCGGTCGCGGCCTATCCCGAATGCCACCCGGATTCGGAGCATCAGGCGGCCGATCTGGATAACCTTCGCGCCAAGATCGATGCCGGCGCGACCCGCGCGATCACACAGTTCTTCTTCACGCCCGAGGCGTTCTTCCGCTTCCGTGACGCGGCGGCGGCGGCGGGTATCAACGCCGATCTGGTACCGGGTATCCTGCCGGTGTCGAATGTGGCGCAGGTCCGCAAGTTCGCCGGTCTGTGCGGGGCGTCGATTCCGGCGTGGATGGACCGGCTGTTCGAAGGGCTGGACGATCATCCCGGCGCACGGCAGCTGGTCGCCGCGACGGTGGCCGCCGAAATGTGCCGCAAGCTCTATGCCGGCGGCGTCCGCGACTTCCATTTCTACACGCTCAACCGCGCAGAACTGTCCTACGCCATTTGCCACCTGATGGGGTTGCGGCCGAAGGCGACGCCGGTCGCCGCCGCGGCCTGAACTCACGGTTTGAGGAACACGACATGACCACCGCCCGCGAACGGCTGAACGCCGAAGCCGCCCAGCGCGTCCTCATCACCGATGGCGCGTTCGGTACCGAAATCCAGAACTGGAAGCTGTCCGAGGCGGATTATGCCGGCTCGCTGACGCTCGGCCACGACCAGAAGGGCAACAACGATATCCTGGCGATCACCAAGCCGGAGGTGCCGGAAACGATCACCCGCGCCTATCTGGACGCCGGGTCGGATATCGTGTCGACCAACACCTTCAGCGCGAACCTGATCAGCCAAGCGGATTATGGTGCGGAGGCGCTGGTCGCCGATATCAACATCGAAAGCGCGCGGATCGCTCGCCGGCTGGCCGACGACTATGCTGCGCGAGACGGACGCCCGCGTTTCGTGGCGGGGGCGATCGGGCCGACCAACAAGACGCTCTCGCTATCACCGGACGTCAACGATCCGGGCTATCGCGAGATCGACTTCGACCATTTGAAGGGCGTGTATCGCGACCAGATCGATGCGCTGGTCACCGGCGGCATTGACTTCGTGCTGATCGAGACGGTGTTCGACACGCTGAATGCCAAGGCCGGGGTTCTGGCGGCGATCGAGGCCGGCCAAGCGTTGGGGCGCGACTTGCCGATCATGCTGTCGATGACGCTGACCGACCTGTCGGGCCGCAACCTGTCGGGCCATACGGTCGAGGCGTTCTGGCACGCGATCCGTCATGCGAAGCCGGTGACGATCGGGCTGAACTGTTCGTTCGGCGCGGAACAGCTGCGCCCGCATGTGAAGACGCTCAGCGACATCTGCGACACGCTGATCATGGTCTATCCCAATGCCGGCCTGCCCAACGAACTGGGCGCCTATGACGAAGCGCCGGAGACGACGGCGGCGCTGGTCGGCGACTGGGCGGATCATGGGCAGGTGAACGTATTGGGCGGCTGCTGCGGATCGACGCCGGCGCATATCAAGGCGATGGCCGATCGCGTTCGTGGCGTCGCGCCGCGCAAGGTGCCGGGCGTGCCGGTACAGACGCGGCTTGCCGGGCTGGAACCGTTCACGATGGCGGCGTAGCTGCTAAAAGCCCTCTCCCATTCAGGGGAGAGGGTTGGGAGAGGGGACGTTCACCGCCCTCTCCGCACATTCCCCTCTCCCCGACCCTCTCCCCTGAAGGGGAGAGGGAGAGAAAGCTGACATGACCAACGCCTCGACCAACTTCGTCAATATCGGCGAACGCACCAATGTGACCGGATCGGCCCGCTTCAAGAAGCTGGTGATGGCGGGCGACTATGCCGCCGCGGTCGAGGTCGCGCTGCAGCAGGTCGAGAGCGGGGCGCAGGTCCTCGACGTCAACATGGACGAAGGGTTGCTCGACGCGCACCATGCGATGACGACCTTCCTGAAGCTGATCCAGGCCGAACCGGATATCGCCCGCATCCCGGTGATGGTCGACAGTTCCAAATGGGATGTGATCGAGGCGGGGCTGAAGTGTGTGTCCGGCAAGCCGATCGTCAATTCGATCAGCATGAAGGAGGGCGAGGAGCAGTTCCTGCACCATGCCCGCATCTGCATGAACTATGGCGCGGCGGTCGTGGTGATGGCGTTCGACGAGGTCGGGCAGGCGGATACCAAGGACCGCAAGGTCGAGATTTGCGAGCGTGCCTACAAGCTGCTGACCGGTATCGGCTTTCCGCCCGAGGACATCATCTTCGATCCCAATATCTTCGCGGTGGCGACGGGGATCGAGGAGCATAACAACTACGGCGTCGACTTCATCGAGGCGTGCCGCGAGATCAAGGCGCGCTGCCCGCATTGTCATATCTCGGGCGGGCTATCGAACCTGTCGTTCAGCTTTCGCGGGAACGAGCCGGTGCGGCGGGCGATGCATTCGATCTTCCTGTACCACGCCATCCCGGCGGGGATGGACATGGGGATCGTCAACGCCGGGCAGCTCGACGTGTACGACACGATCGATGCCGAGCTGCGGACGGCGTGCGAGGATGTGATCCTCAACCGCGATCCCGACGCGACCGAGCGGCTGATCGCGCTGGCGGAGAAGTATAAGGGCACCGATGCGGTCGCCGAGAAGGCGGCGGCGGAATGGCGCTCGCTGCCCGTCGTCAAGCGGCTCGAATATGCGCTGGTCAAGGGCATCGACGCGCATGTCGTCGACGATACCGAGGAATGCCGCCAGCAATTCGCCCGGCCGATCGAGGTGATCGAAGGGCCGCTAATGGACGGGATGAACGTCGTTGGGGACCTGTTCGGGTCGGGCAAGATGTTCCTGCCGCAGGTCGTCAAGTCCGCGCGGGTGATGAAGAAGGCGGTCGCGCATCTGCTGCCCTTCATCGAGGCGGCGAAGGAGCCCGGCGCCAAGGGCAAGGGCAAGATCATCATGGCGACCGTCAAGGGCGACGTGCATGATATCGGCAAGAACATCGTCGGCGTCGTCCTGCAGTGCAACGGGTTCGACGTGGTCGACCTTGGCGTCATGGTGCCGTGGACCAAGATTTTAGAGGCCGCGAACGAGAATGACGCCGACATGATCGGCCTGTCGGGCCTGATCACGCCGTCGCTGGACGAGATGGTCACCGTCGCCGAGGAGATGAAGCGCGCGGGCATGACCATGCCGCTGCTGATCGGTGGTGCGACCACGTCCAAGGTCCATACGGCACTGCGCATCTCACCGGCCTATGATGGTCCGATCGTCCATGTTCTCGACGCCAGCCGGGCGGTAGGCGTGGCGACGACCTTGGTGAGCGACACCGCGCGCGATGCCTATGTCGAGCAGATCGCGGCCGACTATGAGGCGGTGCGGATCGCGCGGGCGGGGAAGGGGCAAAGCGACCTCGCTCCGATTGCGGAGGCGCGGGCCAATGGATTTGTGGCGGACTTCGGCCAGAAGCCGGCCGCGCCGAACAAGCCGGGGCGGCATGTGTTCGACGACTGGGACCTGGCGGACCTGCGCGACTATATCGATTGGACGCCGTTTTTCCGCGCGTGGGAGTTGGCGGGCAATTTTCCGGCGATCCTGACCGACGAGGTCGTGGGGGAAAGCGCGACGTCGCTCTATGCCGATGCGCAGGCGATGCTGGACCGGATCATCGCCGAGAAATGGCTTACGGCAAAGGGGGTTGCGGCGCTGTGGCATTGCCGGCGGGACGGCGACGACGTGATCGTCGACGTGCCGGCCGAGCAGCTGGAGCCGGCGATGGAGGCCGGGCGGGTGTCGCCGCTGTCGGGGGTGCCGCACGACTTTGCGACGCCGATGCAGACGACCCACGCCACCCATGCGATCCGCATGCCGTTCCTGCGCCAGCAGGTGAAGAAGCGGGAGGGGCGGGCCAATATGTGCCTGGCGGATTTCGTCGATCCGGCGGGCGACTGGATGGGTGGGTTCGCGGTCGGGATCCACGGGATCGACCCGCATATCGCGCGGTTCAAGGCAGATAACGACGATTATCAGGACATCCTGCTGAAGGCGCTGGCGGACCGACTGGCCGAGGCGTTCGCCGAGCGGCTGCACCATCATGTGCGGACCGAGCTGTGGGGTTATGCGCCGGACGAGCAGCTGACCAACGAGGCGATCATCCGCGAGCAGTATCGCGGGATTCGCCCGGCACCGGGCTATCCGGCGTGTCCCGACCATAGCCAGAAGCCGATCCTGTTCGACATGCTGGGCGCCAGCGAAGCCACTGGAATCACGCTGACCGACAGCTTTGCCATGCTGCCGACGGCGGCGGTTTCGGGCTTTTATTTCGGGCATCCGGACAGCGCCTATTTCGGCGTGGCGCGGGTCGGGCGGGACCAGCTGGAGGATTATGCGACCCGGCGGGGCGTGAGCATCGAGCAGGCGGAGCGGTGGCTGCGGCCTAATCTCGACTGAGGGCGTCCAGCAGCCGGTCGCGGAGCCAGTCGGCGTCGCCGGGGCGGGCGAAGCTGTGGCTGTCGCTGTCGCGGTGGTGGAGGGTGGCAAGGTTGCGAAGGTGCCACGCATCGAGGAATGCCACGGCGGTATGGTCGCCGGTCGCCAGCAGGATATCGGCCGGGCTTCCAGAGGCGAGGGACCGGGCAAAGGTTCGGGCGAGGTCGTTTTGGGTGCCGCAGGACCGGGCAATGGTCGCCAAACCTTGCGCCAGGCGGCGGAAGTTGACACCGCCCGTCAGCAGGCGGCGCCACTGCGCCGGTGAGGACAGGCGGGCGGCATAGGTCGCGCGGATCGCGGCGGGGGGCGGCAGGTCGCCCGAAGGCTCGACAATCCAGGGGTTTGCGAGGACCAGACGGTCGATCCCGGCTTGCGCGTGGAACAGCGCCAGCGCGGTCGCGGCGTCGCAATTGCCGAACGCCAACATCCGCGTGACGCCGGCATGGTCGCGGAGCGTAGCGGCGGCGGCGGCGATGTCGGGGGCGCTCGCGCGGAAGCCTTCGTTACGGCCGGTCGAATCGCCGAGGCCGCGCCGGTCGAACCGCAGCACCGGATAGCCCGCCGCCGCGATGTCGGCGGCGAGCAGCGCCATGCCGCGATGCGCGCCGATGCGCAGTTCGTTGCCGCCCGAGACGATCAGCAGGCCGGTGGTGCCGGGCGCGGCGTCGAGCGTGCCGGCAAGGGTTTCGCCCAGGCAGGGAAAGGTCACCAGCCGACGCATGCGCGGCTCCATGCGGCGAGGTCGTCGGCGAGCTGTTCGGCGAGCGTCGGATCGTCGCCCGGTTCGGCGCGTCGCCAGAGGGGCGCGGCGTCGATACGCAGGTCGGCGTCCTTCGGATCGGTGCCGAGGCGGACGATGCGACGGGGATGGGCGTCGCAGGGGAGCGCCGCGTCGAGTTCGTCCAGCAGCGCGGTCGCGATGCGGTTGCCGGCAATTTCGACCATCGCGGCACTGCGGTCGATCCCGCTGGCGATGCGGCCGAGTTCGCGGACCAGCGCGGTGCCGGACTGGGGCGAGAGGTGCCAGCGGCCGGCAAGGTCGGCGTCGCAGTCGAGCAAGGCACCGGCGCGGATCGCCGCACCGACGACCGGGCGGTCGATGGCGGCGACCAGCGCGGTGACGGCGGCGCGCCAGTCGGCGAGGGTCGCGGCTTCGGTGGCAAGCAGGCTGTCGCCCTGGCCGGGCAGGTCGGGCAGGACCGATGCGATACCGCGCGCGGCAAGTTCGCGGAGCAGACGCACTGCGAAGGTGCGGGTGCGGTTCGCCTCTTCGAACGGGGGCAGCAGCATCATTACGACCGGACCGGTATCGGGACCGAAGCGCCACAGCGCCTCATGCCCACCGGGCCAGTCGTAGCGGTCGATCAAGCGGGAACCTTGGCGCGTGCGAAGGCGACCAGCGAGCCGAAGGTTTCGAGCGTGTCGCCGTCGATATCGTCATCCTCGATCAGGATGCCCAGCCGGTCCTCCATCTCGGTCAGGACGCCGGCGACGGCCATCGAATCGAGTTCGGGGAGCGCGCCGAACAGCGGGGTCGCGTCGTCGAACGCCGCCGCCCGTTCGTCCGACAGGCCGAGCACGTCGCGCAACACCGCGCGGACCGTTTCCTCGATCGAAGCCGAACCTGTCTGGACCACGTAGTAACTCCCCTGTTTGGTCGCGGGTTTAGGGGTTGTTCGGGGTGCTGCCAAGCGGGGTGTGTTGGTCGCCCGGTGGTGGGTCAATGACTCTGCCGGGAGCGGGCGCTCGGAGCGGGATTTGTCGTACCCCGGCGGAGGTCGGGGTCCAGTTGGTGCCGCGTATCGAAAGGTCGCTGACGTCCCCCGACGGGGCCCCGGCCTTCGTCGGGGTAAGGAAGGGCGGGAGCGGGGCGCTGTCGGCGTATCCCCGCGTAGGCGGGGATCCAGGGTGGTTGGTCGCGGCGTCGGTTTGTTGGGCTCTGGACCCCCGCCTGCGCGGGGGTACGCTGCGGATGAGCCGCGCGGACGAGAATGCGGCGTCTGGACCCCCGCCTGCGCGGAGGTGATCTTCTTTCGCGGAGGCGGAAGAAGAAGCGGGACCTCGGCTTTCACCGGGGTACGGGTATTGAGGAGGGGCGCTGCCGGCGTACCCCCGCGCAGGCGGGGATCCAGGGTGGTTGGTCGCTGCCGTTGGTTTGTTGGGCTCTGGACCCCCGCCGGCGCGGGGGTACGCTGCGCATGAGCCGCGCGGACGAGAATGCGGCGTCTGGACCCCCGCCCGCGCGGGGGTACGGTTTTCTTTCGGCGCGTGGGGGGCCTTCTTTCGCGGAGGTGGAAGAAGAAGCGGGACCCCGGCGTCAGGGTACGGGTATTGAGTAGGGGGCTGCCACCGTATCCCCGCGAAAGCGGGGATCCAGGGTGGTTGGTCGCGGCGTCGGTTTGTTGGGCTCTGGACCCCCGCCTGCGCGGGGGTACGCTGCGTATGAGCCGCGCGGACGAGAATGCGGCGTCTGGACCCCCGCCTGCGCGGAGGTGCGGTTTTCTTCGAGGCGGCGGGGGGCTTCTTTCGCGGAGGCAGAAGAAGCGGGACCCCGGGTCGAGCCCGGGGTGACGTCGCGGTAAGGTGGGTGATCCACCAGGGGCGTCGCCCCCTGTATCTGGCTTTCGATCGGCGCTAGGACGCGGCGATGGATTTCCCTGTTGCCCGGACGATCGATCATCTGCCTGCGCTGGCTGCCGCGCACGCGCCCGCCTTGATCGACCGGGACGGCGTCCTGAGCTTTGCCGCGTTGGAAGCGGCCGTGGCCCGGATGGCGGGGGGATTGGCGGCGTTGCGCCTCGAACCCGGTGCGCGGGTGGCGACGTGGTTGCCGAAGACGCGGGCGGCGTGTGTGATGCCGTTGGCCGCGGCGCGGGCGGGGTTGGTGCATGTGCCGGTCAATCCGGCGCTGAAGCGGGCGCAAGTGGCGCATATCCTGTCGGATAGTGGGGCGGCGGTGCTGGTGACGCAGGCGGCGCGGACGGCGGCGCTGGCGGCGGGGGATGTGCCAGACGGGTGCCGGGTGCTGACCGATGCACCGGACGGGGAGCCGGTGGCAGCAGGCGACGGGGATCCCGATGCGCTGGCGGCGATCCTCTATACCTCCGGGTCGACCGGGCGGCCCAAGGGGGTGATGCTGAGCCATGCCAATTTGTGGCTGGGGGCGGTGTCGGTCGCGCGCTACCTGAAGCTGACCCCCGACGACCGGGTGCTGGCGGTGCTGCCGCTGAGCTTCGATTATGGGCAGAACCAGCTGTTTTCGACCTGGATGGCAGGGGGTGCGGTGGTGCCGCTCGATTATCTGACGGCGCGCGACGTGGTGAAGGCGGTCGAGCGGTTCGGGGTGACGACGCTGGCCGGCGTGCCGCCACTATGGACGCAGCTGCTGGAGGCGGAGTGGCCGGCGGAGACGGCGGCGCGGCTCGAGCGGCTGACCAATTCGGGCGGGGCGCTGACGCCGCGCATGGTGCGGGCGTTGCGCGAGCGCTTCGCGGGGGCCGATCTCTATGCGATGTACGGGCTGACCGAGGCGTTTCGCTCGACCTATCTCGACCCCGCGCTGATCGATGCGAACCCCGATGCGATCGGGTCGGCCATTCCCTTTGCCGAGGTGGCGGTGGTGCGCGCCGATGGCAGTCGCGCCGATCCGGGGGAACCGGGCGAGCTGGTCCATGCCGGGCCGCTGGTGGCGCAGGGATATTGGCGCGATGCCGAGCGGACGGCGGCGCGGTTCCGGCCGGCGCCGGACTGGATGGACAGCGGCGGGATGGCGGTGTGGTCGGGCGATACGGTCGCGCTGGGCGCGGATGGGCTGCTGCGGTTCGTCGGGCGCGATGACGAGATGATGAAGGTGGCGGGCAACCGGATCAGCCCTACGGAAGTGGAGGAAGCGGTGCTGGCGGGCGGCGAAGTGGCGGAGGCGGTCGCGGTCGGCCTGCCCGACGAGCGGCAGGGGCAGGCGATCACGGTGGTCGCGCGGGCGCTGGTCGAGGATGCCGAGGCGGTGGTGCGAGCCCGGCTGCGGCGCGAGCTGCCGAGTTTCCAGCAGCCATCGCACTATGTCTGGGTCGAGGCGCTGCCGCGCAATGCGAACGGCAAGCTCGACCGGGTGGCGGTGCGGGCGATTGCCGAGCAGGCGGTGCGGTCGTGAAGCCGGTCGGGCCGATCCCGGCGGGCTTTGCCGGACTGTCGCGGCTGATGGTCGGCGGAGTCGACTTTGCCGAGCTGCTGGAACGCGCCGGGGATACGCCGGCGTTCCTGTATGACGGGGCGGCGATGGCGGCGCGGGTGGCGCGGTTGCGCGCGGCGCTGCCGGAGGCGGTGCGGGTCCACTATGCGATCAAGGCCAATCCGCATCGCGACGTGCTGGCGGCGATGGCGGGCATGGTCGACGGGCTGGACGTCGCATCGGGCGGCGAACTGGCGATGGCGCTGGCGGTGAAGCCGGCGGCGGCGATCAGCTTTGCGGGTCCCGGCAAGCGCGACGACGAACTGGCGGCGGCGATCACGGCCGGCGCGACGCTGCATGTCGAGTCGGAGGGCGAGGCGGATCGGGCGCTGGCGATCGGCGACCGGCTGGGGCGCACCCCGCGTATTGCCGTGCGGGCGAACCCGGATTTCGAACTGCGCGGGTCTGGGATGCGGATGGGCGGACGCGCGTCGCCCTTCGGCATCGATGCGGCGCGGGTGCCGGCGCTGGTGAAGCGGCTGGTCGCCGTCGGCGCGGACTGGCATGGGTTCCACATCTTTGCCGGATCGCAGACGCTGGACAGCGCGGCGATCGTCGAGGCGCAGGCGGCGACGCTGGCGCTGGCCGAACGGTTGGCGGAAGAAGCGGGGGCGGTGCCGGCGTTCGTCAATCTGGGCGGTGGGTTCGGCATTCCCTATTTCGCGGGCGACACCCCGGTCGATGTCGAGGGCGTCGGGCAGGCGCTGGGCGAGGCGCTGGCGCGGCGCGGGGCGGTGCTGGCCGAGACCGGTTTCGCGGTCGAACTGGGCCGGTGGCTGGTCGGGGAGGCGGGGGTGTATTGCACGCGGGTCGTCGATGTGAAGGAGAGCGGCGGCGAGACCTTCGTCGTGGTCGATGGCGGGCTGCATCACCAGCTGGCCGCGAGCGGCAATTTCGGGACGGTGGTGCGGCGCAATTATCCGGTCGCGGTGGCGGAGCGGATGGACGCAGCGCCGGCGATGACCGCGTCGGTCGTCGGGTGCCTGTGTACGCCGCTGGACCGACTGGCCGACCGGGTGGCTTTGCCCGCGGTCGCGGTCGGCGATACGATCGTGCTGTTCCAGGCGGGGGCCTATGGTGCGACGGCCAGCCCGGCGGCGTTTCTGGGCCACCCGCCGGCGCGCGAACTGTTCGTCGCAAAGCGCGGGTAAGCGCGCGGAGTCCCGTTATGGTGCGCGTCGCGGGAATCGGGTCTATACTCAACCCTATCTTTACCCCTTTGGCAGCATAGCAGGGGCAGTCCTGCGCAGTCCGGTTGCGGCTGCGCTCGTTCGGAACGAGGTATGGTAATGCGTCGCAGTCATGGTTTGGGGACGGGTGTGGCGCTGATGGCCCTGCTGGGCGGATGCGCCGGGGGGGCGACGCGCCCCGAGCTGCCGCCCGCGCCGTTCGTGCAGGCGAAGGAAGCGCCGGGCGAGGCCTATGTCATCGGGCCGCTCGACCAGCTGAGCATCTTCGTGTGGCGCAACCCCGAACTGTCGACCAAGGTGCAGGTGCGCCCCGACGGGCGGATCACCACGCCGCTGATCAACGACATGCCCGCGACCGGCAAGACGCCGGCGATGCTGGCCGACGACCTGAAGCTGGCGCTGGGCGAATATGTGAAGGACCCGCTGGTTTCGGTGATCGTCGAGAATTTCTCGGGCACGTTCAGTCAGCAAGTGCGCGTGGTGGGGGCGACGGAGAAGCCCGCGTCGCTGCCGTACCGGGCGAACATGACGCTGCTCGACGCGATGATCGCGGTGGGGGGGCTCAACCAATATGCGTCGGGCAACCGGGCGCGGCTGGTGCGGTATGACCGCGCGACGGGCAAGCAGTCGGAATTCGGCTTGCGGATTTCCAGCCTGCTCAAGAACGGCGATGCGAGCGCGAACGTGAAGCTGCAGCCGGGCGACGTCATCATCATCCCCGAGAGCATGTTCTGAGATGGACGGGCTGTACGACGAGCTGAAGCTGATCCTCCACGCGATCTGGCAGCGGCGCTGGATCGCGCTGGCGGTGGCGTGGGTGGTGTGCCTGGGCGGATGGCTGGCGGTGAGCCAGATTCCCAACAGCTATCAGTCGACCGCGCGAGTCATGGTGCAGATGCGGCAGGTGTTGCCCGGTGCCGAGGCGGCGGTCGCTCAGAACGATCAGGCGAAGAATATCGACCGCATCCGCCAGACGCTGACGTCCGCCGTGAACCTCGAAAAGGTGGTGCGGGGCACGTCGCTGAACGAGACGGTCGCCAATGACCGGGACGTGGGCGACCGGATCGCGTCGTTGCAGAATGCGATCAAGCTGACGCAGCAGCAGGACAATCTGTTCGAGATTTCGGCGACGTCGGGCAATCCGAAGGTCGCGCGCGAGGTCGTGCAGAAGATGATCGACATCTTCGTGCAGGACAACCTGGCCAGCGACCGCGACGCGACGGTGCAGTCGCTGCGCTTCCTCGACCAGCAGCTATCGCAGCGGCAGAAGCAGCTGGCCGATGCCGAGGCGCGGCGGCAGGCGTTCCAGGCGCAATATATGGCGATGCTGCCGGGCACCGGGTCGCTCGACGACCGCATGTCGAATGCGCGCAGCGAGCTGGCGCAGATCGACGGCGATCTGGCGGCGGCGCAGTCGAGCCTGAATGCGGCCAATGCGCAGATGGCGGGGACGGCGGCGACGCTGCCGGGGACGGCGGGGACGGCGATGGTCGGGCCGGCGCGGGCGCGGCTGAATGCGATCGAGGGTCAGATCGCCGAGGGGCGCAGCCGCGGCTGGACCGATCAGCATCCCGATATGGTGGCGCTCAATCGCCAGCTGGCTTCTGCGCGAGCGGCGGCGCGGGGCGAGGGTGGCGGCGTCAGCGGCGGCACGGCGGCGTCGCCCAACCCGTTCTACCTGCAACTGCGCGCGACCCAGGCCGACCGGCAGGCGCGGGTGGCCGAGCTGCAGCAGCGCAAGAGCCAGATCGAAAGCCAGCTGAACGGACTGCAGGCGAAGATCGCGGCCGACCCGCAGGCGGCGGCGCAGCAGTCGCAGCTGGACCGCGATATCGCGTCGCTGAAACAACAATATGACGCGCTGTTCCAGGACCGTGAGGAAGTGCGGCTGCGCAGCAGCGTGCAGACCGATACCGATGCGCTGAAGTTCAACGTGATCGATCCCCCGACCCAGCCGAGCAAACCGACCGCACCCAACCGGCCGCTGCTGCTGCTGGGCGTGCTGGTGGTCGGGATCGGCGCGGGCGTCGGCATCGCCTTTGCGCTCAGCCGGGTGAGGACCAGCTTTGCCACCGCACAGAAGCTGGAAAAGATCAGCGGGATGCCGGTGCTGGGGTCGATCGGCGAGGTCGTGACCGATGCGGTCCGGGAGACACGCAAGCGGCGCCTGAAGCTGTTTGCGGGTGGCGCGGGCGCGCTGGTCGCGGCATTCGTGCTGTTGCTGGGGCTGGAATTCGCCCAGCGCGGGCTGGTGGCGTGAGTGGGGATGACAAGGTGAACGACCAATCGCACCGGGCCATGCGCGCATCGTTGCTGGAGCGCGCGGCGGATCGTTGGCAGCTGGGGCCGAAGCCCGAACTGCCGCCGGTCGCCATGCCCGACCTGCCTCCCCCACCGCCGCCGGTCGCGGCGAAGCCTGCCGCGCGCAAGATGCCGCCGGCACGCATCCGTCCGTTCGATCCAGCGCGGATCGATCGCGAACGGCTGGCCGAGGCGGGGATGCTGGTGCCCGGTGGTCCGGTGACGGCGCTGGCCGAGGAATTCCGGCTGGTGAAGCGCCAGCTGCTGACCACCGCCGCCGATATCGAGAAGCGCGACCCGCAGGCGGCGCGCATGGTGCTGGTGTGTTCGGCGCAGCCGGGCGACGGCAAGACCTTCTGTGCGATCAACCTCGCCCTGTCGCTGGCGGCGGAGCGCGATTTGCAGATCCTGCTGGTCGATGCCGATTTCCCGAAGCCCGACATTCTCGACCGGCTGGGCATCGCCGCGAGCGGACAGGGGCTGCTCGACGCGCTGGGCGATCCGGCGATCGATGTCGAGGCGCTGGTGATCCCGACCGACGTGCCGCAGCTGTCGGTGCTGCCGGCGGGCAAGCGGACGAACGCCGATACCGAGTTGCTGCGTAGCGACCATGCGCAGGACGTGCTGGAGCGGCTGCTGAGCGCCGATCCCGACCGGATCGTCATCTTCGATTCGCCCCCCGCGCTCGCCGCGTCGCCGGCCGCGGTGCTGGCGTCGCTGGTCGGGCAGACGGTGCTGGTGGTCCGCGCCGATCGCAGCAGCGAATCGGACCTGCGCGAGGCGGTGGCGCTGCTCGACGGGTGCGACGATATCCAGCTGCTGCTGAACGCGACGACGTACCGGGCGGAAGGGGCGCGGTTCGGCTATTACGGGCAGGATAAGGAATGATGCGCTGGCTCGCCCTGCCGGTCGTGGTCGCAGCGTCGGCAAGCCCGGCGCTGGCGCAGCGGGTCGAGGTGTCGCCCTATATCGAGGCGGGGCAGGTGCTGCTCGCCGATCTGAACGACGGCGATGTGGTGACCTATACCCAGCTGACCGCCGGGGTCGATGCGACGATCACGACGCAGCGGGTGCAGGTCCAGGCCAATTACCAGTATCAGCGGCTGATCGACTGGGGCGACGATTTCGGCAATGGCGACGTCCATTCGGGCCTGGCGCGGGCCAATGTGCAGATTACCCGCTGGCTGAACCTGGAAGGCGGCGCGATCGCCACGCGCGCGCAGGGCGATACGCGCGGCGGCGGGTTCGGACCGCTGGTCAATGCAAGCAACGTGAATACCGCGCAGGTCTATGGCCTCTATGCCGGGCCGAGCGTCAATACGCGGGTCGGACCGTTCGCGGTCAACGGCACCTACCAGTTCGGCTATGTGAAGGCGGAGACGCCGGGCGTGATCGATCTGGCCCCGGGGCAGCGGCGGCTGGATTATTATGACGAGGCGACCAGCCATCTGGTGATGGGCAGCGCCGGCACCCGCGCGGGCACGCTGTTGCCGATCGGCTTCACCGTGTCGGGGGCGTGGCTGCGCGAGGATGCGGGGCAGCTCGACCAGAAGTTCGAGGGCGCGTACGGCCGGGTCGATGCGGTGCTGCCGATCACCCGGACGCTGGCGGCGGTCGGTGGCGTCGGCTACGAAAAGATCGAGGTGACGCAGCGCGACCCGCTGCTCGATGCGCAGAATATCCCGGTCGTCGACGGGGCGGGACGGTTCGTGACCGATCCGGCATCGGCGCCGCGCATCGCCTATGACACCGACGGCATCATCTGGGACGCGGGCGTGTTGTGGCGGCCCAGCCCCCGCACCGCGCTGGAGGCGCGGCTGGGGCGGCGCTACGGGTCGATGAGTTATACCGGGTCGCTGCAATGGCAGGTCAGCCCGGCATCGGCGTTGCAGGTCGGCGTTTACGACAGCGTGACGACGTTCGGGCGGCAGCTGACCGGTTCGCTGTCGCAACTGCCGATCAACTATATCGGGGGCGAGGACCCGTTCGGTGCGCGTTATGGCGGGTGCGTGTTCGGCGGAGGCGTGACGCCGGAGGGCGCGTCCAATGCCGGCGGATGCCTGACCCCGGTATTCCAGTCGGTCAGCGCGGCGACCTTCCGCGCGCGGGGCATCGATGCGGTCTATTCGATCACGCGAGGGCCGACGCGGCTTGGGCTGGGCGCGGGCTATGCCAGCCGGGCCTATTATATCCCGCCGGTGCCCGGTGCGGTCATCTACCGCACGCGCGACGAAAGCTATTATGTCCAGGGCTTCGGCCAATGGGCGCTCGACAGCCGGTCGTCGGTCAGTGCGGACCTGTATGCGAACTATTTCGCCAGCGGGATCGAAGGCGGGCTGGACGCATGGGGCGGCGGTGCGCAGGGCGGCTATTATCGCAGCTTCGGGCGGGCCTATGGCAGCCTGACCGCCGGGGTGTACGGGTTCGACGTGGAGCGCAGCCAGTCGGACCTGATCGCGCAGGCGTTGCTGGCGGTCGGGTTCCGGTTCTAACGGGCCGCCGCCGCCGTGTTCGTATCGTCACCCCGGGTCAAGCCCGGGATGACGGGGGGATAGGTGGGCGTGCCTTTCGCCGACGTCGTTCGAGCAGTCGTGCACCCCTACCGGCCGGGAACGGAACAGGGTAAATTCGCCGGATTATAAACGAACATTCAACCGATTGGCGGCTACGGTCCCGCCATTGGAGACGATGATGTACGACGATCATTATGGCCTGACCGGTCGCCCGTTCCAGTTGACGCCCGATCCGGCCTTCTGGTTCGACACGGCGACGCACCGCAAGGCGATGGCGTATCTCGGCTACGGGTTGAGCCAGGGCGAAGGCTTCATCGTCATTACCGGCGATCCGGGCACCGGCAAGACGACGCTGCTCGGCCACCTGATGCAGACGATCGATCCCGAGCGATTGAACGTCATCCGCATCGTCACGACCCAGATCGAGGCGGACGACCTGCTGCGGCTGGTCGCGGCGGGGCTGGATGTCGATCACCATGGATTGACCAAGGCGCAGCTGCTCGAAGCGATCGAGCGGGGCCTGCACAATGTCGCGCGGTCGGGGCGGCGCACGTTGCTGGTGATCGACGAGGCGCAGTCGTTGCCGGTCGGATCGATCGAGGAACTGCGCATGCTGTCGAATTTCCAGGCGGGCGGCTATGCGCTGTTGCAGATCTTCCTGCTGGGCCAGCCGGAGTTCCGCCAGCGGCTGCACGGGTCGGACCGGCTGGAGCAGCTGCGCCAGCGGGTGATCGCGATGCACCATCTGGAGCCGATGGGCGTCGAGGAGGTCGGGCCGTATCTGGAACATCGCCTGGGCATCGTCGGGTGGAATGGTTCGCCCAGTTTCAGCATGGATGCGCTGGCGGCGCTGCACCACTGGTCGGGCGGCGTGCCGCGGCGGTTGAACCAGCTCGCCGGGCGGGTGCTGCTGTACGGCGCGATCGAGGGGATCGAGCGGTTCAGGTCGCTCGACATCGAACAGGTGATCGCGGACCTCGACGGTGACGGGATGGGGACCCATGCGCCCGAACCCGCCGCGCCCGTGCGGGTAGAGGCGGCGCCGGTGGCCGAGGCGACCCCGGTCGTCGATGCCGATCCGTTGCCGATGACCCCGCCACCGCCGCCGATGCCGCCGCGCCCGATCCACCTGTCGGTGGTCGATGTCGCTGGTTGGCCGACGCCGGTCATCGAGGAAGCCGCCGCGCCGGCGGACACAGCGGACCGCGACGCGCTGGTCGCGCGGATCGCGGCGCTGGAGGAACGGTTGGAGGAACAGGATGCGGCGCTGCGCCGGGTGCTGACCCTGCTGGTGGACTGGGTCGAGGGCGAACAGCGCCGTCCCGACCTGTCGTCGATCCGCGCCGCCGGCTGACGCACCCCATGCGCAACGCGATGTCGGTCGATGTCGAGGACTGGTTCCAGGTCGGGGCGTTCGAAACGGTCATCGACCGCGGCGACTGGGATACGCTCGAATGCCGGGTGGAGGCGAATACCGATGCGGTGCTCGACCTGTTCGCCGCCAGCGGGGTGACAGCGACGTTCTTCACGCTCGGCTGGGTCGCGCATCGCTTTCCGGCGTTGATGCAGCGCATCGTGGCCGGCGGGCATGAGCTGGCGAGCCATGGCTGGGATCACAAGCGCGTCTTCACCATGACCGCCGACGAATTCCGACACGATCTGGCACGGGCGAAGGCGGCGCTGGAGGATGCGGGCGGGCAGGCGGTGACCGGATATCGCGCGCCGAGCTTTTCGATCGACCGGCGGACGCCATGGGCGCATGCCGTGCTGGCCGAGGCGGGCTATGCCTATTCGTCGTCGGTCGCGCCGCTGACCCATGACCATTATGGCTGGAAGGATGCGCCGCGCGTGCTGCACCGGCCGGTCGCGGGCAGCGACCTGATCGAATGGCCGATCACGCTGGCCAAGGTGCTGGGGCGCGAAGTGTCGGCGGGGGGCGGGTTCTTTCGCCTGTTGCCGAACCGGGTGGTCGAGGATGCGGTGGTGCGCAGCAACCGGATCGAGGCGCATCCGGCGATGTTCTATTTCCATCCCTGGGAGATCGATCCCGGCCAGCCGCGGGTGAAGAATGCGCCGTTGAAGTCGAAGCTGCGGCATTATTCGCGGCTGGGGGCGATGGCGGGCAAGCTCGAACGGTTGATGGCGAACCATGACTGGGGCCGGGCGGACCGGATCGTCGCCGAGCGCGCGGGCGCGCTGTGATCGCGGTACGGCGGGCCGATCTGGCCGATGCGGGCGAGCGCACCCGGATCGAGGCGTTCGTGGGCGAGCATCCCGATGGCACGCCGTTCCACCTTCCCGTCTGGGGTGAGGCGACGGCGGCGGGGTGCGGGCAGAATTACCGGATGTTGGTGGCCGAGGATGGCGGGGTGCTCAAGGGCGTCGTGCCGTTGACCCATGTCCGTTCGCCGTTGTTCGGGGCGGCGTTGGTGTCGACCGGGTTCGGGGTTGGCGGCGGGGTTCTGGCGAGCGACCCGGCGGCGGGCGCGGCGCTGGCGGCGGCGGCTGTCGAGTTGGCGCGGGAGCTGCGCTGTCCGACGATCGAGATGCGTGGCGGCGTGCCGATCGACGGGGCGGGGTGGACGTGGGACGATAGCCGCTATGTCGGGTTCGCGCGGCCGCTGGCGAACGACGATGACGCCGAATTGCTGGCGATCCCGCGCAAGCAGCGGGCCGATGTGCGCAAGGCGCTGGCCGAGCCGTTCGAGATCGCCATCGGGCGCGACCGGGCGGCGCTGGCGGAGCATTTCCATGTTTATGGGACGTCAGTGCGTAATCTCGGTACGCCGGTGTTTCCGCGGTCGCTGTTCGCGGAGGTTGTGCGGCGGTTCGGGGACGACGCCGATGTGCTGACCGTGCGGCATGGCGGCGTGGCGGTGGCGAGCGTGCTGTCGGTCTATTGGCGGGGCACGGTCTATCCCTATTGGGGTGGCGGTACGGCGGCGGCGCGGGGTCTGCGGGCCAATGAGCGGATGTATTTCGAGCTGATGCGGCATGCCCGGGCCAAGGGCTGCACAGCGTTCGATTTCGGCCGGTCGAAGGTCGGAACCGGGCCGGCGGCGTACAAGAAGAACTGGGGCTTTGTCGGCGAGCCGCTGGGCTATCCGACATGGACCGCGGATGGCAAGCGCCCACGCGATGCCAGCCCGCTCAACCCCAAATACCGGCTGAAGATCGCGGCGTGGCAGAAGCTGCCGGTCGCCGTCGCCAATCGCGTCGGGCCGTTCATCGCGAAGGGGCTGGGGTGAGCGACATCCTGTTCCTCGCCCACCGCGTTCCCTATCCCCCCGATCGTGGCGACAAGGTGCGCAGCCATCATGTGCTGCGGCATTTGAGCGGGCTGGGGCGGGTGCATCTGGCGACCTTTGCCGACGATCCGCGCGACATGGGGCATGAGGCGGCGCTGGGGCAGTGGTGCGCGAGCGTGGCCGTGCTGCGGCGGACGAAGGGCAATGGGCGGGCGGCACTCGAGGCGCTGGCGGGCGGGCGGACCGCGTCGGAGGCGGCGTTCGACAGCGCGGCGATGTGGGGCGCGGTGGCGGAGTTGCTGGCCGAGCGGCGCTATGATGCCGTCTATGTCTATTCGGGCCAGATGGCGCAGTATGTGCCGGCGGACGTGCCGTTCGTGATGGATTTCGTCGACATGGATTCGGCGAAGTTCGCGGCTTATGCCGATGATGCGCATGGGCCGATGCGCTGGATGATGCGGCGCGAGGCAAGCAAGCTGGCTGCGTTCGAACGCGACGTGGCGGGGCGGGCGCGGGCGTCGCTGCTGGTGAGCGAGGCGGAGGCCGACCTGTTTCGCAAGGCGTCCGGTGCCGAGCGGGTGGTCGCGATCGAGAATGGGATCGACACGGGTTTTTTCGATCCGGCGGGCGTCGTGCCGGTCGAACAGGCGGAGCCGCTGATCGTCTTTACCGGCCAGATGGATTACCGGCCCAATATCGATGCCGTTCGCTGGTTCGCGGGCGAGGTGCTGCCGCTGGTGCCGGAGGCGCGCTTTGCGATCGTCGGGCGTAGTCCGACCGCGGCGGTACGGGCGCTGGAGAGCGAGCGGGTGGTCGTGACCGGCGAGGTCGCGGACGTGCGCGGGTGGATTGCCGCTGCCGCCGTGGTCGTGGCGCCCCTGTTGCTGGCGCGGGGTATCCAGAACAAGGTGCTGGAGGCGATGGCGATGGCGCGGCCGGTGGTGGCATCGACCGCCGCCGCCGAAGGGATCGACCATCGGGGGACGATCCGGGTCGCGAGCGATGCGGCCGGGTTTGTACGGGAAATTCGGGAGCTGCTGTCCG
This sequence comes from Sphingomonas sp. ABOLH, assembly GCF_003951715.1. NCBI lineage: Bacteria > Pseudomonadati > Pseudomonadota > Alphaproteobacteria > Sphingomonadales > Sphingomonadaceae > Sphingomonas > Sphingomonas sp. ABOLH. The sequence goes on from NZ_QQWV01000033.1 coordinate 39,894, forward strand.
ACCCCGTCGCAGCCGATGCGGTAGGGCAGGCGGCGCGGGCGCGGACGATCGAGCGCTATGGCTGGGACGCGCGATTGGCACCGCTGGCCGAATTGCTGGGGCTGGCATGAACAGCGTCGCGCTCGACCAGTCCGTGGCGGCGACGGACCCGGCGTGGCGGCGGGCGTTGCTGGCGCTGGGTGGCATCTGGGCGGCGTTGCTGGCGATCTTTCACCGCGACGCGGCCGATATGGCGGACATCTGGTGGAATTCGACCACCTATGGCCATTGCCTGTTCGTCGCTCCGATCATCGGCTGGCTGGTGTGGCAGCGGCGGCGCGACCTGGCGCAACTGACCCCGCAGGCGTGGTGGCCCGGGCTGGCGATCGTTGCCGGCGGCGGGACGCTCTGGCTGGTCGGGGAAGCGGCGGCGGTGGCGCTGTTCCGGCATGTCGGGCTGGTCGCGATGTTGCAGGGGGCGGTGGTCGCGTTGCTCGGCGCTCGCGTCGCGCGCGGGATCGCCTTCCCGCTGGCCTATATGGTCTTTCTCGTGCCGTTCGGCGATTTTATGGAGCCGTCGCTGCAAGCGGCGACGGTGTCGTTGACGATGCCGCTGCTGCATCTGCTGGGCGTGCCGGCGGCGGTCGATGGCGTGCTCATCACCATCCCCAACGGCTATTTCGAAGTGGCGGAGGCGTGTTCGGGGTCGAAGTTCGTCATCGCCATGGTCGCTTATGGCGCGCTGGTCGCCAATGTGTGTTACGTCGCATGGGGGCGACGGATCGCGTTCATGGCGCTGGCGCTGATCGTGCCGGTCCTGGCCAATGGCGTGCGGGCTGCGGGAACGATCTATGCCGCGCATCTGACGTCGGTCGAGGCGGCGACCGGGTTCGACCATATTGTCTATGGCTGGGTGTTCTTCGCGCTGACCATGGCGGGGGTACTGGCGCTCGGCTGGCGCTGGTTCGATCGCGATCCCGATGCGCCGTGGTTCGACGTGGCTAGCGTGGCTGCGATGCCGATGCGCGCGGCGGACCGGTCGCTGGCGGCAGCGGCGGTGCTGGCGGTCGCGGTCGGCTTTGCGGCATGGGGCTGGATCGTCGACCGGCGGGCACAGGTGTTGCCGGCGAGGATCGAACTGCCGCAGGTGGCGGGATGGCGGCGGATCGCGGTCGATGGCGAACCCTGGGTTCCGAATTATCCGGGCGCTGACCATTTCCTGATCGGGCGCTATGGCGATGCGAGGGGCCGCAGCGTCGACATGGTCGTTGCGCTCTATGGCTCGCAGGGCGAAGGACATGAATTGGTAGGGTTCGGAACAGGCGCGATTCGCGAGAATGACCGCTGGGTGCGGATCGCCGACACCGCGCCGATCGCCGGCAGCGCGTCGCTGCGCATGGCCGCGCCCGGCCCGGTCGAGCGCGAGGTCGCGACCTGGTATCGCATCGGATCTATCACGACCGGCAGCGCTGACCGGGTGAAGTGGGAGACGCTGAAGGCGAAGCTGCTCGGCGGCCCGCAACGCGGCGTCGCCCTGCTGCTATCGGCGCGCAGGGATGGGCACGACCCGCGACAGGCGATCGCCGATTTCCTAAAGGCGGCGGGGCCGGTCGACGCGATCGCCGACCGCGCAGCGGGAATGCGCTGAGATGTGCGGAATCGCCGGCCTGTATCATAGCGTGCAGCCAAAGCCGGTCGATCCGGCACGGATCGCAGCGATGACCGATGTTCAGGCGCATCGCGGCCCCGACGGGTCGGGCGTATGGACCGCGCCGGGCGTGGGGCTGGGCCATCGGCGGCTGTCGATCATCGACGTCGCAGGCAGTCCGCAGCCGATGGCGCTGCCGGGCGAACAGGTCGTCATCACCTTCAACGGCGAAATCTATAACTTCGCCGAGCTGCGGGCCGAGTTGCAGGGCAAGGGCGCGGTGTTCCGCACCCAGGGCGATACGGAAGTGTTGCTGCATGCCTGGGCGGCATGGGGGCCGGACATGCTGGCGCGGCTGAACGGGATGTTCGCCTTTGCCATCCATGATGCGGGGCGGCAGGCGCTGTTCATCGCGCGCGACCGGATGGGGGTGAAGCCGTTCCACTATGTCGAGCTGGGCGACGGCGCGGTGGCGTTCGCGTCGGAGTTGAAAGGGCTGCTCGCCCATCCGCTGGTGCGGCGGACGCCCGATGCGGCGGCGATCGAGGATTATATGGCGCTCGGCTATGTGCCCGACGACGCCTGTATCGTGGCCGGTGTGAAGAAGCTGCCCGCGGGGCATTTCCTCCTGATCGAGCGCGGGCGGCGCGTGCCGCAGCCGGTCCGGTGGTGGGACGTCGACTTTTCGAAGCGGGCCAAGGGCAGCGCGCGCGACCTCGAGGCGGAACTGGTCGAGCGGATGCGCGAGGGCGTGCGGTCGCGGATGGTCGCCGATGTGCCGCTCGGCGCGTTCCTGTCGGGCGGGGTCGATTCGTCGGCGGTCGTGGCGCTGATGGCGGAGGCGAGCCGGTCGCCGGTGCAGACCTGCACCATCGGGTTCGAGGAAGCGGGCCATGACGAGCGCGGGCCGGCGGGGCTGGTCGCGGGGCGATTTGCGACCGACCATGCGGTGCGGACGGTGCGGTCGGACGATTTCGGCGTGATCGACACGCTGGTCGCGGCGTTCGACGAGCCTTTTGCCGATGCGTCGGCGCTGGCGACCTATCAGGTATGCGCGCTGGCACGCGAGCGGGTGACGGTCGCGCTGTCGGGTGATGGCGCGGACGAGGCGCTGGCCGGGTACCGCCGGTACAAGTTCCATGCGGCGGAGGAGCGGGTGCGTGCGCTGCTGCCGCCGGGGTTGCGGGAACCGGTGTTCGGGGCGCTGGGCGATGTCTATCCCAAGGCCGATTGGGCACCGCGCCCGTTCCGCGCCAAGACGACGTTGCTGGCGCTCGCGCAGGATGGTGACGAGGCCTATGCGCAGGCGGTGGGGGTGACGACGCCGGCGGTGCGGCACGGGCTGTACGGGCAGGCGATGGCGCGGCAGCTGGGCGGCTATCGCGGGGAAGAGCGCTATGTCGCGGCGATGCGGCAGGCGCCGGGGCGCGATGCACTCGACCGGGCGCAATATGCTGATTTCCGTCACTGGCTACCGGGTGACATCCTGACCAAGGTCGACCGGACCAGCATGGCGGTGGCACTGGAGGCGCGCGAGCCGCTGCTCGACCATCGGCTGATCGAGTTCTGCGCGACATTGCCGGCAAAGCTGCGGTTGCGCGGGGGCGAGGGCAAGTGGCTGATGAAGAAGGCGCTGGAGCCGTGGCTGCCGCGCGAAATCCTGTATCGGCCCAAAATGGGGTTCGTGACCCCGGTCAGCGCGTGGTTCCGGGGGGCGTTGGCGGATGAGGCGGCGGGGCTCGCGCGGTCGCCGGTGTTGGCGACGTGGTTCGAGCCCCATGCGATCGAGCGACTGGCGGCGGAGCATCGGTCGGGTCGAGCGGAGCATGGCCGGACGCTGTGGCAGCTGGTGATGCTGGAGCGTAGTGCGCGACGGTTGTTCGGGTAGTCTCGTTACCGTCACCCCGGGCTTGACCCGGGGCCCGCTTTTTACCGAGCGTGCAAGGAGAAGCGGGACCCCGGATCAAGTCCGGGGTGACGGTAGCGTGGTATTAACCCACATTTCCCAAGTAAGGCGCTGATTTCGCTGTCCTGACCATTATATTTCCTATATAAAACATGGTGTTGAAGGCTGCGAGGGGCGCGTTTCATGGATCACCCAGAGGGTGCGGGCTTGCAACG
>NZ_QQWV01000034.1:0-39587 GCF_003951715.1 Sphingomonas sp. ABOLH
GTGCGCGGCGGCGGACAGCATCCGTGGGAGACGCCCGAGACGATCGCCCCGCCGCGTCCACCCTATCGCGAGCGGCGGAACGGGCGGAACGGCGGCGCTTCCGACGCGGCGCGGTGATCGTTGATCGCCACACGGGCGCTGACGAACGCAAACCACGCGATCAGCGTCGCCCCGATCCCGAACGCCCAGGGCAGCGGCAGCTTCGGCGCGAGCAGCGCTAGGATCGGCAGCAAGGCCGCCGATCGCACGACGGCGCTGCGCCCGGTCCAGTTGCGCCCGATCATCGTCAGAGCCGGGGCAGGGTCACGCCACGCTGCCCCATATATTTGCCCGCGCGGTCGGCATAGCTGGTGCCGCAGGGCCGGTCGCCCTTCAGGAACAGGAACTGGCACGCGCCTTCATTGGCGTAGATTTTCGCCGGGAGCGGCGTCGTGTTGGAGAATTCCAGCGTGACATGGCCTTCCCATTCCGGTTCCAGCGGGGTCACGTTCACGATGATGCCGCAGCGGGCATAGGTCGACTTGCCGAGGCAGATGACCAGCACGTCGCGCGGAACCCGGAAATATTCGACCGTGCGGGCGAGGGCGAAGCTGTTGGGCGGGATGATGCACACGTTGGTCTTGCGATCGACGAAGCTGTTCTGGGCGAAGTCCTTCGGGTCGACCACCGCCGAATCGACGTTGGTGAAGATCTTGAACTCGTCCGACACTCGCGCGTCATAGCCATAGGACGACAGGCCATAGCTGATGCAGCCCTCGCGCCGCTGCGATTCGACGAAGGGTTCGATCATCCCCGTCGCCAGCGCCTGTTCGCGAATCCAGTGGTCCGACAGGATCGTCATTGCTTGCCCCTTTGCTGCTGGCCGCTCCATCGCCGGATCGCAGGGACAGGGCAAGCGGCATCGTCGCATCGGGGCTTGCGCTTGACGTTGCGTCAAGCGGTAGAGTGCCGCCATGACCACCATGCTCGACATCGCCGACGTTGCCGCCGCCACCGGTCTCAGCAGCCGGGCCCTGCGATTCTATGAAGCGCGCGGGCTGATCCGGCCGCTGCGGACCGCCGGTGGGCGGCGCGTCTTCGGCACGGGCGAGCTGGAGCGGCTGCACGCGATCGTCGCCCTCAAGCGCGCGGGCTTCACCCTCGCGGCGATCGGGCGGATGCTCGATCGGCCAGACGCACGGCTCGGGCCGATGATCGCCGCGCAAGCGGCGGTCGTCGAGACCCAGCGGGCGGCGCTGGCCGACACCGCCCTTTTCTTACGCTCGATCCAGTCCCGCATCGATGCCGGCGAGCGCATCGACGTCGCGACGCTCTGCTCGCTGATCCGAAAGGGAAACATCATGACGACGACCCAATGGAGGGCGGTGATCGACCGCCATTTCACCGATGCGGAACAGGCCGAATGGGCCGAACGCCAAGCGGCGCTGCCCGCCGACTTCGATCAGGCAGCCTATCAAGCGCAATGGACCGATCTGGGTCAGCGGATCGAGGCTGCGCTACCGCTCGATCCGGCGTCCAGCGAAGCGCAGGCATTCCTGGCGGAATGGCAGGCGCTGCTGGCGCCCTTCGCATCGGTCGCGACACCGGAGATGTGGGCGGGTGCGAAGCGATTGCACGACTCGCGCGCCGAATGGGACGGGCAGGCCGATCCGGGTTTCTCCGGGGCGGTCTGGCAGTTCATTCAGGCGGCCGATGCGGCGAAGCGGCCCGATTGATCCGCCGGGTCAGCCGATCCCGAGATCGGCTGGCCCGAACGCATCGGGCAGCAGTTCCGACAGGCGGTAGGAGCGGATGGCGTCACCTTCCGCCGCGCCGCAATGGACGGGCAGGTCTCGGCCGCCCATCTGCGCGGCTTCGTTGATGACCTGACGACAGCGGCCGCAGGGGCTGACCGGGGTCGTGCCGGTGGGGATTCCTTCGGCATCCATCGCGCCGCCGATCACGCCGATCGCGACGATCTGTCGCAACCGTCCCGCCGCCGATGCGCTGGCGATCGCCACTGTCTCCGCACAGAGCGACAGGCCGTAGCTGGCATTTTCGAAATTCGCGCCGGTGACGATCGATCCGTCCTCCATCAGCAGCGCGGCGCCGACCGCGAAGCGCGAATAGGGGGCGTGCGCATGGGCGGCGGCGGCGCGGGCCGCCGCGATCAACTGGGCGGGGTCGGTCATGGGGCGGCTACACTCCAGGCAACGGGTTCGGCGACGCCATCGATGGTGCGCGCCGGGTTCGCCTGCCACATCCGCCACGACCGCGCCAGATAATCGGGTTCGCGGAAACGTCCCGTCGCCCAGAGCGGCCGGACGATCGCCTCGCTCACCCGATACTCGTCCTCGAACGCGGGCGAGATGCGCAGCACCATCGGGCGGCCGTCATGATATTCGGCAGGGGCGAGAAAGCCGCGAATGGCGGTGAGCACCTGCGCGCGGGTCGGTCGGGCATCGCAGCCGTCGGTAAAATCGAGCGCGAGCGCAGCAGGCAGCGCATCGGCGGCGCGGGGCACGGTGGTGAGATAGGCCGTCACCTGATCGGCGGTCGGTTCGCATAGCGAAAAGACGTGGAGCGCACCGTGGCGCAGGCCCACGGCATGTGCGCCGTTCCAGTTGCCTTCGAACGCCGGATCGCGGGTCGTGCCGCTGGATGCGGTAATGAAGGCGAAGTCCGCGCCGCGTGCGCGCACCATGCCCCAGTCCACCGTGCCGTCGTGGGCGGCCACGGTCAGGCCCTGTACCGGAAAGCGCGCGGCGTCGGGATGCCAGCCGAGCGACCAGCGCCACGTCACCATGGCGGCAATCACCAGCATCGCCAGCGCGCCGAGGATCAACCGGTTCCGCATCATCCCTTGATATGGAGTACGCAGATCAGCGTGAACAGGCGGCGGGCGGTGTCGAAGTCGATCTCGACCTTGCCGTCCAGCCGTTCGCGCAGCGCCTCTGCCGCCTCGTTGTGGATGCCACGCCTGGCCATGTCGATCGTTTCGATCTCGTGCGGGGTCGCTTGGCGGATGGCTTTGTAATAGCTGTCGCAGATCGCGAAATAGTCGCGGATCGGCCGGCGCAGGCGCGCCATGCCCAGCACCAGCGTTTCGATCAGCGTGCCGTCCTCACGCGCAATATCGATCGCCAGCCGCCCCTCCGGCACCGACAGCGCTATGCGGTACGGGCCGGCATAATTGTCGGGCGTCTCGCGCTGCGGGGCGAAGTGATTCGCCTCCAGCAGGTCGAAGATCGCGATGCGGCGTTCCTGTTCGATATCGGCGCTGCGCCACAGGATGGTGCGCTCGTCGAGGGTGACATCGATGATCCGCGGGTCGGCCATGGCTTCCTGTCGCCCCTTCATCTGCTGGCGTCCACCGCAAAATGCGCTGTCAAGCGGTTGAGCGTAACGCCGAGGTCTGGGAGAAGGGGCGATGGCTACTGTTCACAGCATCGGCGGGGGGACTCCCCCGCAACCCCCGCGCGTGCCCCATAACGTCGATGCGGAGGCGGCGCTGTTGGGCGCGATGCTGATCGACAACGGCCTTGCCGACGACATGGTCGAGCGGCTGGACCTCGAACATTTCTACGACCCCGCGCATGCCCGCATCTTCGAACGCATCCGCGACGTGCGCCGCACCGGCATGATCGCCAGTCCGGTGACGCTCAGGCCCATGTTCGATGGCGACGAGCTGCTCGCCGCGCGGGGCGGTACGCAATATCTGGTCGAGATCACCGGCAGCAACGCCAGCCTGATCGGCGCGCGGCAGTTCGCCCAGCAGATCTACGATCTGGCCCAATTGCGCGCACTCATTACGGTCGGCCGCACGCTGGTGGAAAACGCCACCGACACCTCGACCGAGGTCGACCCGAAGAAGCAGATCGAAGCGGCGGAAGAAGCGCTGTTCAAGGTCGCGGCGGAGGGCACCACGGCCAATGCGGTCAAGTCGTTCGCGCAGGCGACGACGATGGCGGTGCGCATGGCCGAACGCGCGATGAACAGCGGCGGCGGCCTGTCGGGCGTCACCACCGGCCTCGATTCGGTCAATGGCCGGATCGGCGGCATGCACCATAGCGATCTCATCATCCTTGCCGGCCGTCCCGGCATGGGCAAGACGTCGCTTGCGACCAACATCGCCTTCAACGCGGCGCAGCGTTACATGGACGACCAGCGCGCGGGCATGGAAAAGGGCAAGTCGGTCGGTGCGAAGGTCGCGTTCTTTTCGCTGGAAATGTCCGCCGATCAGCTGGCGACGCGTATCATGGCGGAGCAGGCGGCGATCAGTTCCGAAGCGCTGCGCATGGGCAAGATCCGCAAGGAGGATTTCACTCGCCTTGCCAATGCCGCCGCCGATCTGGAGCAGCTGCCGCTCTATATCGACGATACCGCCGGCCTTTCCATTTCCGGCCTGCACACCCGCGTCCGCCGGTTGCAGCGCAAGCTGGACGGCGAGCTGGGGCTGGTGGTCGTCGATTACCTCCAGCTGCTGCAGGGATCGGGCAAGGGCAGCGACAATCGCGTGCAGGAAATCTCCGAAATCTCGCGCGGATTGAAGACGCTGGCCAAGGATATCGGTGTGCCGGTGATGGCGCTGTCGCAGCTGTCGCGTGCCGTCGAACAGCGCGAGGACAAGCGGCCGCAGCTGTCCGACCTTCGCGAATCCGGCTCGATCGAGCAGGACGCCGACATGGTGTGGTTCGTGTACCGCGAGGATTATTATGTCGCGGCGAAGGAGCCGAAGCGGCCGCGCGACGGCGACGATGCGAAGATTTTCGAGGATCACGCCAAATGGGCAATGGACATGGAACGGGTCTATGGCCTGGCTGAGCTGATCATCGCCAAGCAGCGTCACGGTGCCACCGGCAAGGTCACGCTGAAGTTCGAACCGCAGATCACCAAGTTTAGCGACTATGCCGGCGGCGGATTCAGCGGGTTGGATGAGTAGGGGGCAGCTATATCGTCATTCCCGCGAAGGCGGGAATCCATAGCCGCTGACGACAATGCCGGAGGCGCTACTTCGGCGTGTATGGACTCCCGCCTTCGCGGGAGTGACGATGGCTTATGGCGACACGGACCGTGTCCACCAAAGAAACGGGGAGGGGCCACTGGCACCTCCCCAAGTTGTTCCGCTCCAGGGGTTAGATGCGGAACAGCAAGCCGACCACGATGCGGCGATCGTTCAGGAAGCTGAACCGATCGTACAGCTGGCCGCTGGCATCGATGTAGGACCGCGCCTTGCTCTTGGTATCGAGGATGTTGGCGATCGATCCGCGTAGCTGCAGGTTGCCGATGTTGAACTTCAGCGACGCGTCGAGGAATCCGGCCGCCGAATTGTAGATCGGGTTGCCGGTCACATAGTCGCGATAGGTGGTCAGATATTCCGAGCGCCAGTTATAGGCGAGTCGGGCCTCGACCACCTTGTCCTGATAGATCGCGACCGCGTTGGCGATATGCTTCGACTGGCCGAGCAGGTCGTCGACACCCCAGCGGAACACGGTGGTCACGTCGTCCGGCACACCGTCGCCATCGCTGTCGACGCCGTTCTGCGGCGGCGTGGTCTTGGCATCGATGAAGGTGTAGTTCCCCTGGAAGCCCAGATGCTTGAGCGGTCCGGGCAGGAAGTCGAAGAACTGCTGATAGCCGATCTCGATGCCCTTCACCTTGGCTTTCGCCTGGTTCACCGCACCGTTGTAAATGATCGGCACCTGCCGTCCGTCGAGCGTCACCGACCCGACCTGCTGGTCGCCGCCGCCGCCGAGCACGCCCAGCGGCAGGCTGCCATTGTTGATGATGTTGCGCAGGTCCTTGTAGAAACCGGCGACCGAGAGATAGCCGCCCTTGAAATACCATTCGTACGACAGGTCGAAGCTGTCGGCGGTGGTAGGCTTCAGGAACGGGTTGCCGCCGCTCACCCGTATTTCGCCGGGAGTGATGTTCTGCGCACCACGATCGATGCCGAACAGCGGGTCGTTGCGGTCGGTGATCTGCGGGAAGTTCAGGCGGTTGATCGTGACGACATATTCCTGTGCGGCACGCAGGTCCTGCACGTTCGGGCGGCTCAATCCTTTGCTGAACGCACCGCGGATCAGCATTTCGCGGTTGAGGTTCCATTTGATGTTGAACGACGGCAGCCAATGCTCGTCCTTCAGCTTCAACGTCCGGGCGATCGCCTGCTGCGCGGCATAGGCAACGGTCTGCGGCGAGAAGTCGCGAATATCGTCGCGGCTTTCCGCATCGTCGGTGCGGGTGCGTACGCCGTTCGCCACCGCCGGCGTCTGGATGTCGTCGACGAACGGACGGAACGCCTGGAAGCCCGACGAATCCAGATCGGTGCGGACGTAGCGGACGCCGACATTGCCGTCGACCGACATGCCGTTGTCGAATTCATGCTTGAAGTCGACGCGGACATAGGCGTTGCGGGTCTTTTCGGTGATGTCCGAAATGTCCGACGGGCGGAAGATCGGGCTGCCGAAGCGGCTGCCGTCCGACGTGCCGCGCGGCACCCAGCCGTAATTGCCGTTCGCGAGCTGCGGTTCGGTGTTCAGATAGTTGCGGAAGTTCGCATAGCTCGACAGCAGGTCCTGGTTCACGAACACGAACGCATTGTTCGCGCCCTGCACCACGCCACCGCGGAAGAAATCGGCAAAATTCACCGCTTCGAAGCCCTGTGACGGGTTCTGGAAGGTGCCGGCGACCGCGAAGCCGCCGCGCCCGTCCCATGCCGGTGCGATCGAGCCCCAGTTGAGCGCCATTTCCTGGTTGATCTGGCTGCGCTCCGACCAGCGCGCACCGAACTTCACGCTGTCGAACCAGCTGGCCAGGCCTTCGCCGCCCGAGACGTCATAGGCGAGGTCGCCCCGGAAGGCCTTCAGCTCGCCGGTGCCGACCTGGAACTGGTCGGCGGCGAACTGCCACGATGATCCGTTGAAATCGGCGGTGCTGGTCGGCGTCGGGATGTAGACGCCCGGCGTGGTCGCCGTCGCGTCACGGTCGCCGGTGAAGCGCGTCTGGTTGGGATTGAAGCGGTGCTGCGGGTCGATCAGGAATTCGATCGACGGATTGTCGAGGTCGTGCCGGATCTTCCAGTTCAGATAGGTATTCATGCCGCCCCAGATCGACCGCTGGCGGGCGTCAGCCTTGGTGTACTGGCCGTCGAGGGTGATGAAGAGGCGGTCGGTTGCGTTCCATTTCAGGTTGAGGCTGAAATCCTCGGTGGTCGCTTCCTCGATCTTGCCGATGCCCAGCGATCCGACCGCTGAACCGCGTGCGCCGGTCCAGCTGTCGGCATTGTTGGTGACATAGCCCGATTCCATCAGGCCGCCGCGGATCGGGATCAGCCGTTCGCAGTCGCCCGGGTTGGACGGAAAGCCGCCGGGGCCGCTGCACATCGAGGTGCCGGCCGTGCTCCAATTCTTGTCGAGCACGATGTCCGACACGCCCGCAGTGGTGCCGGTGTCATGTTCGGGGAACCATTCGAAGGTGCGTTCGATGCTGTTGATCTTGTTTTCGGCGCGAATGTACTTGCCGGTCAGCTGGACATTGTCGTTGCGCCACTGCGCCGCGAGATAATAGCTGATGCGTTCGCGATCGACCTCGTTGGTGCGCAGCTGGAAGCCCGGCGTGATGCCGACGATCTGCGACGGATCGACGCCGGCGAACTCGTTCACCTTGTTCGCGCCGGTGAAGGTCGTTTCCGGCACCTGTCCGGCGGCGTTCAGCACGCGCGGCATCGGCGCGTTCTGCTGCCAGCCATGGATGCGCGAATCGAGCCGCGAGCGCGAATAGGAGCCGAGGATGCCGAATTCGCCGATGCCGGTATTCCACCGCTTGCCGGCGGTGATGCTGGCTTGTGGCGACCATTTCTTGCGCAGGTCGGAATAGGTGCCGTCGACCGCGACGACGAACAGATCCTTCTTGCTGTCGAACGGTTCGAGCGTGCGCAGGTTGATCGACCCGCCGATGCCGCCTTCGATCAGGTCGGCGCTCTGGTTCTTGTAGACGTCGACGCCGCCGACCAGTTCGGGCGGGATGCTGGAAAAGTCGAGGCTGCGGCCGCCATTGGCGCTGAATGCGTCGCGTCCGTTGAATTCCGACCGGACGAAGCCCAGGCCACGGACCAGGTTGCCGCGTCCTTCGGGCGACGGAAAATCGGGGCTGGCGCCGCCCTGCGGGAAGCGCGAGATGGTGACGCCCGGAATACGGCCGATCGCTTCGGCGACCGACAGGTCGGGCAGGGTCGCGATGTCCGATGCGGTGATCGAATCGACGAAGGTCGACGACTTCCGCTTGATCTCCTTGGCCGATTCCAGTGCGGCGCGGATGCCGGTGACGACGATTTCAGTATCGCTGGTGGTGGTCTGCGGTCCCTGCGACGTGACCGTCGGTTCCCCTTCCGGATCGGTGGCGGCGTCCTGCGCCGAGGCGATCGACGGCATCAATGCCAAGGTGAGTGCCGATGTCGCCATCAGCAGGCACTTGGCCGAGCCGGATCGAATGCGGAATCGCTGTGCGTTCATTGCTCTATCCCCTCCCAAAGGTCGCCCGTTGTTACGGCCGCCCCGGTTTCCCCTGTGGCCGGTCAGATCGGGTCTCATGCCGTATGTCGATACGACTTGGCCCGCATGGTTCCGGCTACGACGAATCGCATACCGGATCGTTTTTAGTCGGACAAGATAGCGGTAACATTTTTCCTGGCCACGTTGACAATTGGGTACGAAATCGCGCTTTCCTGTTGAGAAGGAAGTAATTTCAGCCGTTACCATTGCTGCGATGCGGCGAAGCTGCGCGAAGACTGTTAAAAGTCTTGCGTATTGCTAAGACGGGCAGGGGGAGTGCCGTAAGGTGAGGAAAGAAATTGTCCGGGTAGAAGCGGCATGACCGACCGGCGGGTTACCTCGGCGTGCATCGTCGGCGGGGGTACGGCGGGATGGATGACCGCCGCTGCGCTTGCGAACAGGCTCGCCGGTTTGGGCGTGAGGGTCCGCCTGATCGAATCGGAGGAGATCGGCACGGTCGGCGTCGGTGAAGCGACGCTGCCGCATATCCGCGCGTTCAACGCGACGCTGGGGATCGCCGAGCCCGAGCTGATGCGGGCGACCGAGGCGACCTACAAGCTGGGCATCGAATTCTGCGACTGGGGCCGAATCGGCGACCGCTATATCCACCCCTTCGGCAATTACGGGCCGGAAGAGGATGGCATCCCCTTCTACCACCAATGGCTGCGGCTCAGGGCAATGGGCGATGCCGGTCGGCTGGACGACTATTCCTATCCGGTGATCGCGGCCGAACAGAACCGGTTCCGCCATCCCGCCAGCGAGCCGGGCCGGGTCGAATCGAGCTTCGGCTATGCCTATCAGTTCGACGCGTCGCTCTATGCCGCATTCCTGCGCCGCTATGCCGAGACGCGCGGCGTCGAGCGGATCGAGGGCAAGGTGGTCGACGTCGCGCTGGATGGCGAGGGGGGCTTCGTCCGCGACGTGACGCTGGCCGATGGCCGGACGATCGGCGCCGAGCTGTTCATCGACTGTTCGGGCTTTCGCGGGCTGCTGATCGAGGGGGCGTTGCAGTCGGGCTATGACGACTGGAGCCGGTGGCTGCCATGCGACCGCGCGGTCGCGGTGCCGACCGAGAGTCGCGGGCCGCTCGGCCCCTATACGCGCGCGACGGCGCGGACGGCGGGGTGGCAGTGGCGTATCCCGCTGCAGCACCGCGTCGGCAACGGCCATGTCTATTGCAGCGATTTCATCTCGGACGACGAGGCCGAGCGGCAGCTGGTCGACCATCTCGATGCGCCGATGCAGGCGAACCCGCGCCGGTTGCGCTTCACTACCGGGCGGCGGCGCGATTTCTGGAAGCGCAACGTCGTCGCGATCGGGCTGGCCAGCGGGTTCCTCGAACCGCTCGAATCGACCTCGATCCATCTGATTCAGGACGGGATCACCGAATTGCTGGCGCTGTTTCCGGACCGCGACTTCGCGGCGGAGGACATTGACGAATATAACCGCCGCATGGCGCTGCATTTCGAACGGGTGCGCGATTTCCTGCTGCTGCATTATGTCGCGACGGAACGGGACGACAGTCCGATGTGGCGGCATTTCCGCGCGCTGACGCTGCCCGACAGCCTGGCGCACAAGATCGATACGTGGCGCACGCGCGGTTATGTCGTGCCCTATCAGTTCGGGCTGTTCCTGCCGCCCAGCTGGGTTGCGGTGATGCTCGGGCAGCGGCTGATGCCGGGCGCCTACGACCCGCGCGTCGAGATGATTGCGCCGGACGCACTGGCGGCACAGGCGGCAGCGTTGCGGGCGGAGGTCGCCGGCGCGGTGCAGGCGACGCCGGACCATGCCGACTATATCCGCCGTTCGCCGGCGGCCGCCGGCCTCGCCGCATGACGGTCCATCGGATCTTACTTTGCGGTGACGGGCTTTCCGCGCGCATGGCGCTGGCCGCGTTGGCGCGGCACTTGCCGCCATCAATCGCGATCCTGTGGGCGCGGGCCGGCGACCAGCGGGGCAGCGACCTGTTCTATGGCAATGTCACCGGGCCATCGGCCTATGCGTTCAACCTGACCGCCGGGTTGGACGAACGGCGGCTGACGCTGGACAGCACGACGGCGTTCTCCTGGGGTACGCGCTATGCCGACTGGGGGGCAGGGCGGTCGTGGATGCAGTCGTTCGCCTTGCCCTTTCCGGTGATCGACGGCGTGCAGTTCCATCATTATCTGGCATCGGCCGGTGCGGACAGCATCGATCCGTTCGTGGCCGGATTGCAGGCCGCGCGCCGCGGCGTGTTCGTCCACCCGCCACGCGCGGGCGCGAACGGGGCGCCGCATCCGCTGTCGCGCGCCGAATATGGCTATCAGTTCGATGCGCAAGACTATGCGCGCCTGTTCGACGTGCCCGACCGGGTCGAGCGGATCGGTGGCGCGGTTGCTTCGGTCGAGGCGGCGGACGGGCGCATCGCCGGCGTGACGATGGACGATGGGCGTGTCGTGATCGCCGATCTCTATGTCGACGCATCGGGGCCGGAGGCGCAGCTGTTGGCGGCGTTGGCGGGCGATCGTCCATCGGGCCGGGCGATAGCGATCGCTACCAGCGACTTGCCCGCCGATGATCAGGCACCGCTCCGAACGGTCCGGGTGACGTCGTCGGGCTGGGAAAGCGATACGCCGTTGAAAGGCCGCACGCGGCGGACCGTCGTCGGTGCGGTGGGCGAGGTCGCGGGGACAAAGGCGACCCTGGGACGTCGTTCGCTGGCCTGGGCCGGCAATTGCGTGGGCGTCGGTCAGGCAGCCGGCGTGGTCGAGCCGCTGACCCCCGCGCCGATGCTGTTG
The DNA here is from genome assembly GCF_003951715.1 of Sphingomonas sp. ABOLH. Taxonomy (NCBI): domain Bacteria; kingdom Pseudomonadati; phylum Pseudomonadota; class Alphaproteobacteria; order Sphingomonadales; family Sphingomonadaceae; genus Sphingomonas; species Sphingomonas sp. ABOLH. The sequence continues at coordinate 11,309 of NZ_QQWV01000034.1, forward strand.
CTGGAGCGGGACATCGAACGACTGCTGGCATTGATCCCGGTCACCGGCGGGATGGCGGTCGAGGCGGCCGAATATAACCGCCGTTTCGCCGAGGATTACGACCATGCCGCGCTGTTCCAGCAGGCGATGTTCCAGGCTGGTGGATTGCCGGACGGACCCTATTGGCAGGCGGCCCGTGCGGAGGCGGTGCCCGAAAGGCTCGAGCGCAAGCTGACCATGTTCGAACGGCGCGGGGTGCTGGTCGCCTATGACCTCGAACCCTTCCACCCGGAGGACTGGCTGATCCTGCACATGGGCATGGGGCGGCGGCCGGCGCGATACGATCCGCTGGCCGACCGGGCGGAGAGGGCGCAGGTCACGCCGTTCCTGTCGAAGATGGCGCGCACCATCGAACAGGGGGTGGCGACGCTGCCGCCCGCGCGCGTCTATCGCGCCCAATTGGAGCAATATCTGCGAAAGGCGGCATCGTGAACGCACCCCTGTTGCGCCGGATCGTGATCGTCGGCGGCGGATCGGCCGGCTGGATGACGGCGGCGGCGCTCTCCAGCCTGCTGGGTCCGAAGGACGTGGCGATCACGCTGGTCGAATCCGACGCGATCGGCACGGTCGGGGTGGGGGAGGCGACCATTCCCGACATCCTCGCCTTCCACCGGATGCTGGGCGTGAACGAAGCGGAGTTCATGGCCGCGACTCGGGCGACGTTCAAACTGGGGATCGAGTTCGTCGACTGGGGCGCGAAGGGTGACCGCTATATTCATCCGTTCGGTCAGCATGGCGTCGACATGCAGGGCATCGACTTCCACCAATATTGGCTACGCGCGCGCGAGGACGGTGCGACCGACCCGATCGAAGCATACAGCCTGTGCGCGGTCGCGGCGCAGGCCGGGCGGTTCGTCCTGCCCGATCCCAATCCCCGGTCGGTGCTGTCGCAGATCCGCTATGCCTATCATTTCGATGCGACGCTCTATGCCCGCTTTCTGCGCCGCTATGCCGAGACGCGGGGCGTGGTGCGGGTCGAAGGGACGGTCGGCGAGGTCGGGCAGGATGCGCGGGGCGATATCGCCCGGCTGACCCTGTCGGACGGGCGGGTGGTCGAGGGTGATTTCTTCTTCGACTGCACCGGCTTTCGCGCGCTGCTGATCGGCCAGACGCTGGATGCCGGGTTCGTCGACTGGAGCCCCTGGCTGCCCTGCGATACCGCGCTGGCGGTGCCGAGCGCCCACGCCGGAGCGCCGACGCCCTATACCCGATCGACCGCGCGCGACGCCGGCTGGCAATGGCGCATCCCGACGCAGCGCCGCGTCGGCAACGGCCATATCTTTGCAAGCGCGTTCCAGTCGGAGGATGCCGCCCGCGACGTAATGTTGGCGACCCTCGAAGCAGCTCCGCTCGCCGATCCGCGTCGGATTACGTTCCGCGCAGGGTGCCGCGAGCGTTTCTGGCAGGGCAACTGCATCGCGATCGGGTTGGCGGCGGGGTTCCTCGAGCCGCTGGAATCGACGTCGATCTATCTGATCCAAGAAGGCATCAGCCGTTTCATCTCGCTGTTTCCCCGGGGCGACATTCCCGAAATCCTGCGCACCGAATATAACCGCCACATGCGTACCGAGTTCGAACAGGTGCGCGATTTCATCATACTGCATTATGCCGCGACGACGCGCGACGACACGCCGTTCTGGAACTACTGCCGAACGATGACGCTGCCCGATACGCTGCTGCACAAGATCGAGCTGTTCCGTGAAACCGGGCGGGTATTCCGCTATAACGACGAGCTGTTCGCGCGGCCGAGCTGGGTTGCGGTGATGCTGGGGCAGGGGATCATGCCGACGACAAGCGACCCGATCGTCGCCACGCTGCCGGCGGACGATGTCGCGCGCAGCCTGGCGTCGATGCGCGAGGCGATGGCGGCGGCGGTGCAGCGGATGCCGACCCATGGCGAATTCCTGTTGCGCTACTGCCCGGCGGTTGCGGCATGAAGGACGGCAATATCCGCAGCATCACCATCGTCGGCGGCGGCACCGCCGGGTGGATGGCCGCCGCCGCCTTCTCCCATATCCTGTCAGGCAGCGGCATTGCGATCCGCGTCGTGGAGTCGGAGGAGATCGGGACGGTCGGGGTGGGCGAGGCGACGATCCCGCATATCCAGTATTTCAACCGGCTGCTCGGCATCGACGAGGACGAGTTCGTTCGCCGGACTTGCGCGACGTTCAAGCTGGGGATCGAGTTCGTCGACTGGGGCCGGATCGGCGAGCGCTACATCCATCCCTTCGGCAGTTACGGGCAGGAGATGGAGGGGCTGCACTTCCATCAGTTCTGGTATCGGCAGGCGCAGATGGGCGGCGCGCTGCCGCTCGACCGCTACAGTATCGGCGTGGGCGCGGCGCGGGCGGGCAAGTTCCAGCGGCCCGACCACAGCCGGCCGGGATCGCCGCTCGCCGGCATATCCTATGCCTTCCAGTTCGATGCGGCGCTCTACGCCCGTTACCTGCGCGAACGCGCCGAGGCGGCGGGCGTCGAGCGGATCGAGGGGCGGATCGTCGATGTCGCGTTGAACGGCGCGAACGGTCATGTCGACCATGTCCTGCTGGAAGATGGACGCAAGGTTGCGGGCGATCTGTTCATCGACTGCTCGGGCTTTCGCGGGCTGCTGATCGAAGGAGCGCTGAAGGCCGGTTACGACGATTGGAGCGAATGGCTACCCTGCGACCGGGCGGTGGCGCGGCCGTGCGCGCGGATCGGCGATCCGACGCCCTATACCCGCGCGACCGCGACCAGCGTCGGGTGGCGCTGGCGTATCCCGCTCCAGTCGCGGACCGGCAACGGCCATGTCTATTGTTCGGACTATATCGATGACGATGCCGCGCTGGCGATGCTCGACGCGAGTCTTGACGGCGAACCGCTTGCCGGACCGAACTTCTTGCGCTTCACCGCGGGCGTCCGGCGCAAGGCGTGGGACCGCAACGTCGTCGCGCTCGGGCTGGCGTCGGGGTTTCTCGAACCGCTCGAATCAACGTCGATCCATCTGATCCAGTCGGGGATCGCGCGGTTGCTGACCAATTTTCCCGACCGGTCGTTCAACCAGCCCGATATCGACTATTATAACCGCCGGACCCGCGCGGAGTATGAGCAGATCCGCGACTTCCTGATCCTGCATTACAAGGCGACGGCACGCGACGACAGTCCGTTGTGGCGCCGGTGCCGCGACATGGCGATTCCGGCATCGCTGGAAGAACGCATCGCGATCTTCCGCGAGAATGCCCGGCTCTACCGCCACGACAATGAACTATTCAGTGAAACGAGCTGGCTGGCGGTGCTGCATGGTCAGAATATCGCGCCCAAGCGCTATCATCCGATCGCCGATCTGCTGCCGGATGCCGAACTGGACGACCGGATGACGCGGATCGCCGCGGCGATGGATTCGGGCGTGCGCGTGATGCCGGATCATATGGCGTTCATCGATCGCCATTGTCGCAGCCCAAACCAGTGAACGTTATCAATCCGCAGCGAAATCACCATGCATCAAATATCGTAAAAGCTGTGAAACCGGTTACATTGGACTTTACAGCGGTGTCATATCTACCTAGCCTCGTGCGTAATTAGCAGACAAAACCGCGGAGGGGATGGCGCATGGCCATTGCGGAGGGTGTGGGACGTCGCAGCGGCGCGACGGTCGATGGCGGGATGACCGTCCGACTAAGCGCTTTGATGTTCATGCAGTTTTTCATCTGGGGCGCGTGGCAGGTCACGCTCGGCCTGGTCATGCAGACGGTCGGCATCGGCAATCTGATCGGCAATGCGTTTTCGATGGGGCCGATCGCGTCGATCGTCGGGTCGCTGCTGCTCGGCATGGTCGCGACGCGCTATGTCGCGCCCAAGATGCTGATGGTGATTTTGCATCTGGTTGGCGGGGTGTTGTTGTTCCTGTTGCCTTCGCTGATTACGCCGGAGCGCGGGGGCACCTTCGTGTGGCTGCTGCTCGGCTACATGATCCTGTACATGCCGACGGTCGGTCTTGCGAACACCATCGCGCTCAAGAGCTTCGGCGAACGGACCGACAATTTCCCGTTCGTGCGTGCGTTCGGCACGATCGGCTGGATCGCGTCGGGCCTGATCATCGGCTGGGCGGGACTGTCGGCCAGCCCGCAGATCTTTACCGTCGCGGCGGTCGTGTCGGTAGCACTGGGTCTCTACAGCGTCACGCTGCCGACCGTCGAAGCGGACAAGCCGCAGGGCGGCAGCGTCCTGGCGCAGGTGTTCTGCGTCGAGGCGTTCTCGCTGATGCGGAACAAATCGTTCCTGGTGTTTATCGCTTGCGCGACGCTGATCTCGGTCCCGCTGGCGATGTATTATGCCTATGCGTCACCCTATGTCGGTGCGGCGGGGATCGAGAATGTCGGCGGTACGCTCGCCATCGGGCAGATGTCCGAGCTGGTGTTCATGTTCTCGATGCCGTGGCTCTATCGCCGCTTCGGGGTGAAGCCGCTGCTGCTGGTCGGCATGGCTGCGTGGGCGCTGCGGTATGCATTGTTCGCGATCGGTGACGGCGGGTCGGGCATCTGGGCGGTCTATCTCGGCGTCGCGCTGCACGGCGTCTGCTACGACTTCTTCTTCGTCGCGGGCGCGATCTACACCGGCATCATCGCCGCGCCGAAGGGCGTGAACGCACAGGCGCAGGGAATGCTGACCCTGTTCACCTATGGCGTCGGTATGCTGCTCGGCTCGCAGATCGGCGCGTTGCTCTATGCGCAGCTGCCGGCCAACCCGACCATTGCCGACTGGCAGGGCATGTGGGTCTATCCCGCCGTCGCCGCCGCCGCCATCGCGCTGCTGTTTCAATTGACCTTCCGTGACGACCGCAAGGAGACGCTGGCATGACGGGCATGAAGGGACCGGGCATCTTCCTCGCCCAGTTCATGGGCAACGAGGCCCCGTTCGACACGCTGGAGAATATGGCGGAGTGGGCCGCGGGCCTTGGCTATGTCGGGGTGCAGATCCCGTGCGACAGCCGTCTGATCGACCTGAAGACCGCGTCGGAAAGCCAGGATTATTGCGACGAGCTGACCGGCAAGCTGGCGACGCTCGGCATCGAAGTGACCGAGCTGTCGACCCATTTGCAGGGGCAGCTGGTCGCGGTGCATCCGGCATACGACACGCTGTTCGACGGTTTCGCGCCGAAGGAAGTGCACGGCAAGCCGGCCGAGCGGCAGGTCTGGGCAGTCGAGCAGGTCAAGATGGCGGCGAAGGCCAGCGCGAAGCTCGGCCTGAAGGCGCATGCGACCTTCTCCGGCGCGCTGGCCTGGCCCTATTTCTATCCGTGGCCGCAGCGTCCGGCGGGGCTGGTCGAGGAAGCGTTCGCCGAACTCGCGCGGCGCTGGACCCCGATCCTCGACGTGTTCGAGGACCATGGCGTGCATTGCGCGTTCGAGGTTCATGCCGGCGAAGACCTGCACGACGGTGCCACCTGGGAGCGTTTCCTGGAGGCGGTGAAGGGCCATAATGCCGCGCGGCTGCTGTTCGACCCGTCGCATTATGTCCTGCAACAGCTCGACTATCTCGACTTCATCGACCGCTATCACGATCGCATTTCGTGCTTCCACGTGAAGGACGCCGAATTCAATCCGACCGGCCGGTCGGGCGTCTATGGCGGCTATCAGAACTGGGTCGACCGCGCCGGACGCTTCCGCTCGCTGGGCGACGGGCAGGTCGATTTCTCGGGCGTGTTCAGCCGCATGGCGCAATATGGCTATGATGGCTGGGCCGTGCTCGAATGGGAATGCGCGCTGAAGAATTCGGCGGACGGGGCGACGGAAGGCGCGCCGTTCATCGAAGCGCACATGATCCGCCTGACCGATCATCCGTTCGACGATTTCGCCGCGAGCGGGGTCGATCGCGCCGCGATCCGCACGCTGATGGGGCTGTCGCCGGAATGAGTGCGAAGCGCCCCTTGAAGCTCGGTATGGCCGGCGGCGGCGAAGGCGCGTTCATCGGCGCGATCCACCGCCACGCCGCGGCGATGGACGGCGACTGGCAACTGGTCGCCGGCGCGTTCAGCAGCGATGCGGGACGTAACGCCCGGAGTGGCGATGCGCTCAATCTCGATCCGGCACGGGTCTATGGCGACGTCCACGCGCTGATCGCGGGCGAGCTGGCCCTGCCGGTCGGCGAGCGGATCGACGCGCTGGCGATCGTGACGCCCAACCACCTGCACGCGCCGATGGCGATCGCCGCGCTCAACGCCGGCATCCATGTCTTCTGCGAAAAGCCGATGGCGATGAACGGCGACGAAGCCCGCGCCATCGCCGCCGCCGCCAAGGCCGGCGGCGCGAAGTTCGCGCTGGCCTTTACCTATAGCGGCTATCCGCTGGTCGAGGAGGCACGCGCCCGCGTCGCGCGGGGCGAACTGGGCAAGATCCGGCTGGTGCAGGTCGAATATCTGCAAGGTTGGCTGAGCCTCCCGATCGATGGCGAGGGCAACAAGCAGGCCGAATGGCGCACCGATCCGGCCAAGGCCGGGCTGGGCGGGTGCCTGGGCGATATCGGCACCCACGCCTTTCACCTTGCCGAGCATATCGCGGGCATCCGCGTGGATACGCTGTCGGCGGACCTGACGACGCATGTCCCGGGCCGCCGGCTGGACGACGATGTCAGCGCGCTGCTGCGCTTCGAAGGCGGCGCGCGCGGCACGTTGAAGGCGACGCAGGTCGCGGCTGGCGAGGAGAACGGCCTGAAGCTGCGTGTGTCGGGCGAACTCGGCACGCTCGAATGGGCGCAGATGGAGCCGAACACGCTGACGCTGCGCTGGCTCGACCGGCCGGCCGAGGTGGTGCGTGCCGGTGGACCGGGGCTGGGGGCGTCGACGCAGGCGCTGCTGCGTACACCTTCGGGTCATCCGGAGGGCTATATCGAGGCATTTGCCAATCTGTATCGGGGCTTCGCCGCCCGGATACGCGGTGACGACGAACGGTTCGTGCCCGGCCTGACCGATGGCCTGCGCACCATGGCCTTTATCGAGGCGATGATCGCGAACGCCGCGTCGGACGACAAATGGACCCATGTATCGGGAGAGTATCGATGAAGTTTTTGATGGGGACCGCCATCGCCGGGACCAGCGCCGCCGTCGCGCTACTCGCCACCGCCACGCCGACAACGGCGCAGACGCCCGCGCCCCCCGCGTTCAATGCGTGCAAGGCATGCCACACGGTCAACAAGGGCGGTCGCAACGGCATCGGCCCGAATTTGAACGGCGTGGTCGGCCGCCCGGCGGCATCGGTCGCGGGCTTCAACTATTCGCCCGCGCTGAAGGCGTCGAAGCTGCGCTGGGATGCCAAGACGCTCGATGAATATCTCGCGGCTCCGACCAAGAAGGTTCCGGGCACGCGGATGCCGATCGCGACGCCCGATGCGACGAAGCGCGCGGCGATCATCGCCTATCTGACGTCCGCCAAATGAGCGGCGTGTCGCGACGCACGGTGATGGCCGGCGGCGCTGCGGCGACGCTGGCGGTCGGCGTCGGCGCGGCACAACGTCCGCCGTCCAACGCGGCGCGCTTCTCGCTGAAGTTCGCGCCGCACGAAGGCAGCTTCGCCAGTCGGGGCGGGCGGATCGAACAGATCGCCTATGCCGCCGATCAGGGCTTTACCGCCTGGGAGGATAACGAGGCGGGCCTGCGCAGCGTTGCCGAGCAGACGGCGATGGCCAAGGCGCTGCAACAGCGCGGCATGACGATGGGCGTGTTCGTCGCCTCCATGCCGAAATGGGCACAGTCGCGGCCGATCCTGGGCGCGACCGATGGCGCGGAGCGCGAGGCGTTCCTGAGCGATATCCGCAAGTCGATCGACGTCGCCAAGCGGCTGTCGGCGACGCGGATGACCGTGGTCACCGGCTTCATGGACCCGCGCGTCCCGCTGGATATCCAGACCGCGCGGGTGATCGACGTGATGCGTCGCGCGGGCGAGATCGTCGCGCCGCACGGCATCGCGATGGTGATGGAGCCGCTCAACACCCGCACCGACCATCCCGGCGTCTATATGCAGACCGTGGCGCAGGGCTATGCCGTCGCGCGCGGTGCGAACAGTCCGGGCGTGAAGGTTCTGGCCGACCTGTATCACGAACAGATTCAGTCGGGGAATCTGATCCCGACGCTTGCCGCGTGCTGGGACGAGATCGGCTATATCCAGTTCGGCGACAATCCGGGGCGGAACGAGCCGGGCACGGGTGAGATCAACTATGCGACGATCGTCCGCTGGCTGCGCGACAAGCGCTATGCCGGGGTGATCGGGATGGAACATGGCAATTCGCTGAAAGGCCGACCGGGGGAGGAGGCGCTGGTCGCCGCCTATCGCCGGATCGATCAGGTTTAAGGGGGAGGCGAGGATGACGCTCCGCACGATGGTCGCGCTCGGCGCGACGTTGATAACGCTCTCAGCATCCGGTGTCGCGCAGGACAAGCCGGGGTTCAAGGATACGCCGATGCTGCCGGGTGGTCAGTGGCGCGTCCACGACGCCGACCGGCCTGCGCCGGTGGCGGTGACGCCGGCGAAGCAGCCCGGCGGTGCGCCGTCCGACGCGGTGGTGTTGTTCGACGGGCGCTCGCTCGATGCATGGACGCCGCAGCGCATGGCATGGCCGATCAAGGACGGGGCGATGACCGTGCCGTCGCGCGCCAGCGCCGGGGGCGAGAATGCGCTGGTGACGAAGCAGAGCTTCGGCGATGTGCAACTCCATCTGGAGTTCCGTTCGCCCAACCCGCCGACCAAATCGTCGCAGGATCGCGGCAATAGCGGTATCTGGTTCATGCAGCGCTACGAGGTGCAGATCCTCGATGGCTATCAGAACCCGACCTATGCCGATGGCACGGTGGGCGCGGTCTATGGCTGGAAACCGCCGCTGGTGAACGCGTCGCGCGCGCCCGGCGAATGGCAGAGCTACGACATCGTGTTCGAACGGCCGCGCTTTGCCGCCGACGGATCGCTGGTGCGGCCGGCCTATGTCACGGCGTTCCTGAACGGGGTGCTGGTGCAGAATCATCAGGCGATGCTGGGCACGACCGTCTGGCGGCAGGTCGCGACATATACGGCGCATGGCGATGCCGCGCCGATCCAGTTGCAGGACCATGATTCGCCGGTGTCGTTCCGCAATATCTGGGTCCGCCCCTTGCCCGAAGCCGCCATCGCGCAGGATTTGAAGGAGACGATGAAATGATCGACCGGAGGACGGCGCTGGCCGGCGTCGCGGCGATGTTCGGCACCGCGCTCTACGCACCGCTCGCGCGGGCCGCGGGGGCGAGCGGACCGGTCACCACGCCGGTGCCCGCCATCAGCGAAGGGCCGCCGAGCGTGGCGGTGTTCACGCCCGTGCAGCGGGCGGCGATGACCGCTCTGAGCGAGCGGGTGCTGCCGACCACCGATACGCCTGGCGCGATCGCCGCCGGGGTGCCGGCCTATATCGAAAAGCTGCTCGCCGACTGGTCCTATCCGGCCGAGCGCGTGCCGATCCTCGCCGGACTGGACGCGATCGAGGCGAAGTCGATGGCCGATTACCGCGTGTCGACCGCCAAGGCGACACCGGCACAGCAGGACGCGCTGCTGACGCTGGCGATGAACGACCGGATCACCGGCGGCAAGACGTTCTTCGAAGCGTTCCGCCAGCTGGTCATCGCCGGCTATTATACGTCGGAAATCGGCATGACGCAGGAGCGCGAATATCTGCCGGTGCCCGGCGAATATGACGGCGCCTTTCCCTATTCCAAGGTCAACAAGGTCTACAGCGCATGATGATCGATCGCAGGAACCTCCTGATCGGGGCGGGCGGCGTCGCCGCGCTCGCCGCCACCCGTACCGCGTCGGCCGCACAGATCGGCAAGATCGGTATCCAGCTCTACACCGTCCGCGACCTGTTCCAGAAGGACCCGGTCGCGACGCTGACGTCGATCGCGAAGATCGGCTATCGCGAGGTCGAATATGGCGGCGGCGGGTACGACGCCATGGACCACAAGATGCTGCGGCGGACGATGGACCGGCTGGGGCTGACCTCGCCATCGGTCCATATCGGCTATGACGCGCTGCTCGGCTCGTTCGACAGGCAGGTGGCGATGGCGAAGACGCTGGGCGCCGATACGGTCATCCTGCCGTACATGACCGACGAATATCGCAACGAAGCCGGTTGGGCGAAGGCATTGCCCAATATCAACCGCTTCGCCCGCGACCTGCGCAAGGCGGGGTTGGGCTTCGCCTATCACAATCACGACTTCGAATTCACGGTGAAGCCGGGCGGGGTCAGCCTGTACGAACGGCTGCTCAAGGAAACCGACCCGTCGCTGGTGAAGGTCGAACTCGACCTCTATTGGGTCGGCCATGCCGGCGAGGATGTCGGCGGCTGGATCGACCGGCTGGGACCGCGCCTCTACGCCTATCATGTGAAGGACGCGCGCGCCGATGGCAGCATGACCGCGGTGGGTGCCGGCAAGACCGATTTCGCTGCGCTGTTCCGCCGTCCGGGAAGCCGGGGTGTCCGCCATTTCTATGTCGAGAACGACCAGGCGCCTGCGCCCTATCTGCCCGACATCACGACGAGCTACCGCACGCTGCGCGCGCTGCGTTACTGAATAGAATCAAGACCCTGGGAGGGGACATATGGCTGCCACCAACAGGTTCGACGCGATCGTCATCGGGTCCGGCGTCAGCGGCGGGTTCGCCGCGAAGGAACTGACCGAAAAGGGCCTGCGCGTCCTGATGCTCGACCGCGGGCGCATGGTCGAGCATATCGAGGGCTATCCCTATGACGGGAAGCCGGCCTACGAGGTGCCGGCGCGCAACATGATGCCCAAGCCGCTGATGGACAGCGACTATTTCATCGCCAAGCACGGCTATGTCGCGCCGAGCAGCCGGCAGTTCTACAATGACGACCGGCTGAACCCCTATGCGTTCGACGAGGGGGAAAAATTCTACTGGATCCGCCCCGGTGCGGTCGGCGGCAAGTCGCTGATCTGGGGGCGCTGGTCGTTCCGGTGGAGTGCGGACGACTTCGCGGCGAACACGCGCGAAGGGATCGATGGCGAATGGCCGATCGGCTATGACGACGTCGCGCCCTGGTACAGCTATGTCGAGAAATATATCGGCGTGTCGGGATCGCGTGAGAACCTGCCATACCTGCCCGACAGCGAATTCCAGCCGCCGATGCCGATGAACGTCGCGGAGAAGTGGCTGAAGCAGCGGCTGGAGACCCAGTTTCCGGGGCGCAAGCTGATCCACACCCGCCTGTCCAACATGACCGAGGACAAGCCCGACCAGAACCGCAGCAAGTGCCAGTTCCGCAACCAGTGCGGCAATGGCTGTTCGTTCGGCGCCTATTTCTCGACCCAGGCGGTGACGCTGCCTGCTGCGCGGGCGACCGGGCGGTTGACGCTGCAGTCCGATGCGGTGGTCACGAACCTCGAATATGATGCCGCGCGTAAGAAAGTGACCGGGGTCCGCTTCATCGATGCGAAGACCGGCCAGGCGCAGACGGTGCAGGCCGGCATGGTGTTCCTGTGCGCATCGGCGATGGCGTCGACGCAGATTTTGATGAACTCGCGCATGGGCGGTGGCGGTCGCAGCCATTTCGACAGCAGCAGGACGCTGGGCCGCTATGTGATGGACCATATCTTCCGCGTCGGCGCGGAGGGCGAGATTCCGGGCATGACCGACCTGATCGAATTCGGGCGGCGGCCGGGCGGGGTCTATGTTCCGCGCTTCCGCAACCTGAATGGCGAGGAAGGTGTCGGCTTCCGTCGTGGCTATGGCTATCAGGGCAGCGCGCGGCGCGATCCGGCGGCTCCGGTCGGCTTCGGCAAGGATATGAAGCACGGCATGCGCCAGTACGGCCCGTGGAAGTTCGGGATGGGTGCGTTCGGCGAGTGCCTGCCCTATGCCGACAACCGGGTGTCGCTGCATGCGAACAAGGTCGACCGGTTCGGCGTGCCGCTGATGAAGTTCGACGTCACCTTCCGCGACAACGAGCTCAAGATGATGGCCGACGCCCGCATCGAGGGCGAGAAGATGCTGAAGGCCGCCGGTCTGGTGAACGTCCACAGCTATGAAGGCGCCCATGTCCCGGGCGATGCGATCCATGAAATGGGCGGCGCGCGCATGGGGGCGGACCCGCGGAGGTCGGTGCTGAACCAGTGGAGTCAGGCGCACGACGCGTCGAACCTGTACGTCACCGACGGTGCGCAGATGGCGTCGGTGTCGTGCGTCAATCCGTCGCTGACCTTCATGGCGCTGACCGCGCGTGCGGCGGACCATGCGGTGCGGACCAAGGCCTGGGCTTGAGGCGAACGAGCGGCACGGGCGTGATCGTCCGCGCCGCTTCCTTTTCGTTTACCCTGCGCCGGTAGAGCGGTCCTGATGCACGGCGGAGGCGCGATATGACCGGTCGATGGATGGAGGAACTGCGCAACAAGGTTCCGACCGGCACCGTCGACGGTGACGGCGACGCCTTTGCCGAACACCTGCGACAACGTGCCGAGGCGGCGCAGAAGGTCGAGCAGGGGCTGCTGACCGAGGTGCCGATGCTGTACGGTTCGCCGGGGCCGTATGAGCCGGAAGGCGATCCGGGGATCGTGATCGCACGGCTGCACCGCGAGGAACTGCTCCGCCGTAGCGGTGCGATGCCTGTCGTGCGCGCCGGCGAACCGCCGGAACGCCTGCCCTATGAGCGGTTCCTAATCGTGCTCGGGTTCGTCCTGGAGGCGGTGTACTTTTTCGGGCGCGACTGACGACGGGGCCGCCGGCTTGGTCAGCCCGACATGGCCGGCGGTCGCAGGCCGAGCAACGCCAGAACATGGACCGCGAGGGTTTCCGTATCCTCGGTGACGAGCGTCACGATGTCGCTCTCCCGCGCTTCGAAGCCGTTATTCGGGCCGAGATTGTCGAACGGGGTTAGCGTCACCGCATCGTCGGTTCGTTCGATATCGACGCGCCGGGCGTCGCGCATGAACGTCTTGAAATTCTTTACTGCCGCCGCATCCTGAAACGGAATGAACTGGCGCTTCCACTCTTCGGACGTCGGGTCGGGTACGTCGGCACGGGATGCTGCCAGCCCTTCGCCAATCGCCTGCGCGATTACCGTCTTCTTGGCCGACTTGCCGAACCATTTCGGATCGGTGGCGATGTTGTCCCCCGACACGGTGCGCGAGACTGGCGCGATGATGATCCGACCGTTGGTGAAATAGGCGACTGCCGATTGCTGCATCGCGCCGCTTTGCCCCCGAACGCTGGCGGGGGCAAGCGCGCCTCAGAAGCTCGGCAGGTTCGGATCGCCGTCGGGCAGCGGCTTGTGAATCCCGCATTCGACCTTGTCCCAGCCGGCCCAGCGGCCGGATCGCGGGTCTTCGCCCGGCTTTACCCGGTTGGTGCAGGGCTGGCAGCCGATCGACGGGAAACCCTGTTCGACCAGCGGGTGGCGCGGCAGGTCGTGCTGCGCGAAATAGGCGTCGATGTCGGCCGGGGTCCAGGTGATGAGCGGATTGACCTTCAACCGGCCGACCGCGTCCGAGGTATCAAGTTCGAAGCGGGGCAGGGCGGTGCGGGTTGCCGACTGGAACGCCTTGCGCCCGGTGAAGCTGGCATCGAAGCCCAGCAAGCCGCGCGCAAGCGGTTCGACCTTGCGCAGGTCGCAGCAGCCGTCCGGATCGTAGGACCAGCGCAGACCTGTTGCGTCCTTTGCTGCCAGCAGATCGGCATCGGGCGTCAGGTTGCGGAAATCGGTCAGGCCCAGCCGTTCGACCAGCAGGTCGCGATAGGCGAGCGTTTCGGGGAAATGCTTGCCGGTTTCGAGAAACAGGACAGGGACCGACGGATCGACAGAGGCGATCAGGTGCAACAACACCGCGGATTCTGCGCCGAACGACGATACGGCCGCGACGTTACCCAGCAGCCGTTCGCGCAGGGCAACGGTCAGCATTTCCTGCGTCGACACGCGGTCGAAACGGGCGTTCAGCGCCGCGGCATCGGCGGCGGTGTAGCGCGGCCCGACCGTCAGCCGGTCGCGCACGCGGATGTCGGGATCGGCATCAGCCATGGCGCAGTTTCCACACCGGGACATGCCCGTCGGCCGCGGCCTGATAGACATGGTCGTAGCGTTCGAGCACGCGGTCGAGCGCGGCGCGATCGATCGGGGCGGAGGGCGCGAAGCTGTCGAAGCCGCAGCGGCGCATCAGCGGAATCTGGTCGACGAGCACGTCGCCTTCGGCCCGCAGTTCGCCGGTATAGCCTGCCTCGCGCAGGATGCGCCCGGCCGAATAGCCGCGTCCGTCGCGGAATTTGGGGAAGCTGACCTCGATCAGGGACAGTCGGTCGAGGTACGGGAGAAGCAGACGGGCGTCGTCGCCCGCTTCGATCCGAACGGCGGTCGAGTTCGACTGACCGAGGAACGCGTCGAGGGTGACGGCGGGTTCGTCATGCGCGGCATCGTCGCGCAGGCGCAGCGGTTCGTTCATGCCGTCTCTCCATTGTCGGGCAGGCGCGCGACGACTTTCAGTTCGAAGCGGAACCCGGCGAGCCAGGTTACGCCGGTCGCGGTCAGCGCGGGCAGGGGCGCATCGCCCCAATAGGCCGGATGGTGCGCGAACAGCAGCGGCAGGACCGCTTCGGGATCGGTGGTGAAGATCTGCACATCGACGACGTCCGCCGGGGTGCAGCCGGCCCCAGCCAGCACGGCGGTCAGGTTGGCGAAGGCCAGCGCAACCTCGTCGGCGAGGTCGGGTTCGGGCGTGCCGTCGCTGCGCGCGCCGACCTGCCCGGATACGAACAACAGGCCGTTGGCGCGGATTGCCGGGGAGTAGCCGTGTTCGGCATAGAGCGCATGCGGCGCGGCCGGGAAAACGGCGGATCGCTTACCCATAAATCGCCTCCTTGAACGGTTCCATGCCGATCCGGCGATAGGTGTCGACGAAGCGCTCCCCGTCGTTCCGTTCGGCGAGATAGCGGTCGGTGACGCGCTCGATCGCGTCGACCACGCCGTCCTCCGAAAAGCCCGGGCCGGTGATCTTGCCGAGCGACACGTCCTCCGCGCCCGATCCGCCGAGCAGCAGCTGGTAGTTCTCGGTCCCCTTCCGGTCGACGCCGAGGATGCCGATATGCCCGGCATGATGGTGGCCGCAGGCGTTGATGCAGCCGCTGATCTTGAGCTTCAGTTCGCCGAGGTCCCGCTGGCGGACCGGATCGGCGAAGCGATCGGCGATCTTCTGCGCGAGCGGGATCGAGCGGGCATTGGCGAGGCTGCAATAATCGAGGCCGGGGCAGGCGATGATGTCGGTAATGAGGTCGAGATTGGCCTCGGCCAGCCCGATCGCCACCAGCCGGTCATAGACCGCGCGCAGGTCGCCCGAGCGGACATGCGGCAGGACGATGTTCTGCGCATGGGTGACGCGCAGTTCGGCGAAGCTGTACGCCTCCGCCAGATCGGCCATCGCATCGATCTGATCCGCCGAAGCGTCGCCGGGGATGCCGCCGGTCGGCTTCAGGCTGATCGTCACGATGGTGTAGCCCGCGCGCTTATGGGCGTGCGTGTTCTGGTCGAGCCACGCGGCGAAGCCGGCGTCGCTGCGATCGACCGGCGCATCGGCCGAGGTATCGGCAAAGGCGGGATCGGCGAAAAATGCGGCGATGCGGTCGAATTCGGCCTGGGGCGGATCGATGCCGAGCGTCTTGATATGGGCGAATTCTTCGGCGACCTCGGCACGATACTGGTCGACGCCGATCTCGTGGATCAGGATCTTGATCCGCGCCTTGTACATGTTGTCGCGGCGGCCGTAGCGATTGTAGACGCGCAGGCACGCTTCGAGATAGCTCATCAGGTCCGACAGCGGCACGAAGTCGTTGACCAGCGGCGCGATCATAGGCGTGCGGCCCATGCCGCCGCCGACATAGACTTCGGCCCCCGCCACGCCGTCCCGTTCGACGATGCGCAGGCCGATGTCGTGCAGGCGCATCGCGGCACGGTCTTCGTCCGCCGCGATGACCGCGATCTTGAACTTGCGCGGCAGGTAGCTGAATTCGGGGTGGAAGGTGCTCCACTGGCGCAGCAGCTCGGCCCAGGGACGCGGATCGGTCAGCTCGTCGGCGGCGGCGCCGGCGAACTGGTCCGAGCTGATGTTGCGGATGCAGTTGCCGCTGGTCTGGATGGCGTGCATCTCGACCTTCGCCAGCTTTTCCAGAATGTCGGGCGTGTCGGCCAGCTTGATCCAGTTGAACTGGAGGTTCTGACGCGTGGTGAAGTGGCCGTAACCGCGATCATAGGTCCGCGCGATGTCGGCCAGCACCCGCATCTGCGTCGACGACAGCGTGCCATAGGGGATGGCGACGCGCAGCATGTACGCGTGGAGCTGAAGATACAGGCCGTTCATCAGCCGCAGGGGCTTGAACTGATCCTCGGTCAGATGGCCCGACAGGCGGCGTTCGACCTGATCACGGAACTCCGCGACGCGGGCGTCGACGATCGACTGGTCGTAGGTGTCGTATTGGTACACTTCGAAGTCCTCTCCGTTGGCGGGGAGGGGGTGTTGCGTCAGCGATGCTGCGCTTGGGGACACCCCCCTCCACCAGCCTGCGGCTGGTCCCCCTCCCCGCGGAGCGGGGAGGAGCTTGATTAGATCACCCACGCTCCGGCGTCGGGGTCGGCGGGCTTTAGCGTCAGGTCGGTCCGCACCGTGGGGCCGAGGGCGCGGATGCGGTCCTTGATGTGCGCGGGGCGGGGGCCTTCGGGGGTTGCCACCGCGTCGATCACGTACGGCACGTTGACCCGGCGGGCGGCTTCCTCGACCAGCGCGATGCGTTCGCCGTCCTCACCGACGTCCGCCGCATCCTCGACATGGCGCGACCAGTCGCTGCCGGTCCACCAGGTCACGTCGCCGGTGGCGAGGTCGTTTCCGGTCAGCAGCTTCATGCCAGCAACTCCGCCGCTTTCGCCCAATTGCCGAGCTTGTCCTCGGCATCGGCCAGTTGCACCACTTCGCCGACGACGATCACCGCCGGGCTCTTCACATCCTCGCGCGCGACCATCGGGCCGAGATCGGCGAGCAGGGTGCGCAGCGCGCGAGCGTCGGCATAGGTGCCGCGCTCCAGCACCGCGACCGGCATGTCGGGGGCGACGCCATCGGCCATCAGCTTGTCGGCGATCGCCTCGGCAGTGGCGACGCCCATATAGATGACCAGCGTGCGACCCTGTCCGGCGAGGCCCGACCAGTCCTGTTCGCTTAAGCCCTTGCACTGGCCGGCGACGAAGCTGACCGCCGACGACCAGTCGCGATGGGTGAGCGGCAGCATCGCGCCCGCCGCACAGCCGAGCGCGGCCGAGACGCCGGGAATGACCTCTACGGTCAGGCCGGCGGCGCGGACCGCCTCGACCTCTTCACCGCCGCGACCGAAGATGAACGGGTCGCCGCCCTTCAGCCGGACGACGATCGCGCCGGTCTTCACATGGGCGACGATCAGCGCGTTGATCGATTCCTGCGGCAGGGTGTGGCGCGCGCGCTGCTTGGCGACCGAGATGCGCTGTGCGGTCGCGGGCGCGAGGTCGAGGACGCGCGGATCGATCAGCCCGTCATGGACGACGACGTCGGCGGTCTTCAGCGCCTCGACGGCGCGCACGGTCAGCAGGCCGGGATCGCCGGGACCTGCGCCGACAAGGATGACGCGCCCGCGCGCGGTCGGATCGAGTAACGTTGCCATGCTGGCGTAGATGCTGCCGGGGCGGTTCGCAGGCAACCGACGCTTGCTTGGGGGGCGGGAAGGGATTGTTTAGCAGCCTATTGGTTGCGCAGCCCGATGCCGATCGATGCGCGGACCTGCTCGGCTTCGGCCGACACGACCGGATAGGCGCAATAGTCGGCGGCATAATAGGCCGACGGGCGATGGTTGCCCGACAGGCCGATCCCGCCGAACGGTGCGCCCGACGACGCGCCGTTGGTCGGGCGGTTCCAGTTGACGATGCCGGCGCGGATGTTCGCCCAGAACCGGTCGTAGAGCTGCGGGTCGGGCGAGATGAGCGAGGCGGACAGGCCGTAGCGGGTGTTGTTCGCTTCGGCCAGGGCGTCGTCGAAACTGTCGACGCGGAACACCTGAAGCAACGGGCCGAACAGCTCGACATCGGCGCGTTCGGGCGTGTCGGACATGTCGATGATGCCCGGCGTCAGGAACGGACGCCCCTCGACCAGGCGCTGCATGAAGCGCAGCGGACGGCCCCCGCGGGCCGAAAGCGACAGGAAGCTCTCGGTCAGCTGGTCGGCGGCTTCGTTGTCGATCACCGGACCCATGAACGGCGCGGGATCGGCATGGGGTTCGCCGATGATGAGCCGTTCGCACAGCCGGTTGATCTCGGCGAGCAGCGGCTCGGCCAGACGCCGCTCGACGATCAGCCGGCGCGCGGCGGTGCATCGCTGTCCGGCGGAGGTAAAGGCCGACTGCACCACCAGCACCGCGGCAGCGTACAAATCGGGCGTGTTCCACACGATGATCGGATTGTTGCCGCCCATTTCGAGCGCGAGGATCTTGTCCGGCGTTTCGGCGAACTGGCGGTTGAGCGCGATGCCGGTCCGCGACGATCCGGTGAACAACAGGCCGTCGATATCGGGATGCGAGGCGAGTGCGCGCCCTTCATCGGGGCCGCCGATCAGCAGGCGGACGCAATCCTCCGGGACGCCGCTGGCGTGGAAGCATTCGACGAGGAACGCGCCGGTGGCCGGGGTCTTTTCCGACGGTTTGAAGACCACCGCGTTGCCGGCGATCAGCGCGGGGACGATGTGGCCGTTGGGCAGGTGTGCGGGGAAGTTGTACGGCCCGAGCACCGCCAGCACGCCATGCGGCTTGTGACGCAGCGCGGTGCGGGCGTTCATCGGCGATTCCAGCCGCCGCTGGCTGGTGCGTTCGGCATAGGCGCTGATCGAAATCTCGACCTTGGCGACGACCGTTTCGACCTCGGTGCGGGCTTCCCAGAGCGGCTTGCCGGTTTCGCGGGCGATGATGTCGGCAAAGGGTTCCGACCGGCTGCGCACCACATTGGCGAAGCGCCGCATCGCTTCGATGCGATATGCCAGCGGGCGCGATGCCCAGCCGGCCCAGCCGCCACGCGCGGCGGCGATTTCGGTGTCGACATTGCCGACCGGTCCACGCCACAGCGTCGCGCCGGTGGCGGGTTCGGTCGAGACGAGTTCGGGCATATCTAGGGTCGTCCGGTTTCAGCTTTGCCGCATCCTTGAACCAGAATGCGGGACGGCGCCAGTTTCGTGGATGATGGTTGATATCAGGTAAGCGCCGCGCCCATCCGGCGGATCGCGGCGACCTTCGCGTCGAACAGCGACCAGTCATCGGCCTCGGCGATCCGCGCCCAGATCGCCTCCACCTCGTCGATCAGCATCGAACAAGGGTTCGCGTCGGACCAGTAGGGGTGGCTGCGGTCGGTGCGCCGGTGATAGTCGGACAGGCGGGCGCGGACTTCCTCGAACGCGGCCCATTCCTCGCCTTCGGGCAGCCAGCCGCCGAATGCGTGATGATAGAAGGCGTCGATCGGCATGGCGGAGGTCGCCAGCGCGGTCGTCACCGCATCGGCGAGCGCGCGGTCTTCGTCGGCGCCGCGGGGGCGGACGCCGAGGCGCCAGAGGATGGCTTCGGCCGCCGCCCGGGCATAGCGCTCCGGGAAGGTTTCGAGGACGGCGATCAGCGGCGGGGCGTCGACGACGGTGCGCAGCGCCACCGCCAGCTGCATCGCGTTCCAGTGCATCGCATCGGGCTGCCGGCCATAGGCGTAGAGGCCGTGATGGTCGAAATAGGCGGCGGTGAAGCCGGCATCCCAGGTCGGCGCGAACCGCCACGGGCCATAGTCGAAGCTCTCGCCGGTCAGGTTGATATTGTCGGTGTTGAGGACGCCGTGGACGAAACCCGCCGCCATGAACCGCGCCGCCAGCGTCGCGATGCGGCCGACCGCTTCGTCGAACAGCTCGATCGCCGGTTCGCTGCCCGGCGTGCGGTGGTAGAGGCGGGTCAGGACATAGTCGACCAGCCGGTGCATCGCTTCCGCATCACGTTCGTATGCGAGGCGCTGAAAGGTGCCGATGCGGACATGGCTGTGGTTCAGCCGGACCAGTACCGCCGAGCGGGTGGGTGAGGGCTCGTCGCCGCGCACCAGTTCCTCGCCGGTTTCGATCAGCGAGAAGCTGCGCGAGGTGGGGACGTTCAGCGCTTCCAGCATCTCGGTAGCCAGCACTTCGCGCACGCCGCCCTTCAGTGTCAGGCGGCCGTCGCCGAACCGGCTGTACGGGGTCTGGCCCGATCCCTTGGTGCCGAGGTCGAGCAGGCGGTCATGGGTATCGGTCGCCTGCGCGAAAAGGAAGCCGCGTCCGTCGCCGATATCGGGGTTGTACGACTGGAACTGGTGGCCGTGGTAGCGGAGCGCCAGCGGTTCGGAGAGGCTGCCGGGGAGCGGTACGAAGCGGCCGAAATGGTCGATCCATTGGGCGTCGGATAGCGGAAGCGTATTCCCGCGAAGGCGGGGATCCAGGGTTTCAATCGCTGCGCTGGGCTCTGCTAGGCTCTGGACCCCCGCCTGCGCGGGGGTACGCGACGCAGGGACGATCCCGATCTGCCCCGCCGCGCGGTCGTTCCTGAAGCGCAGGGTGTGCGCCGGGAACTGGGCTGCGGCGACCGCGTCATAGAACGGGGCGCCGAGCGACAGAATATCGGTGCGGGGACGATAGCGAGCGGGTTGCGGGTTTTCGGCCATGCGGCGATATGGGGTGCGATGGCGCTTTTGGACAAGCAACGCTTCACCGATGGCTATTGGTGGTCGAACGACGGCCTCCGACTGCATTATCGCGACTATGGCGGGCAGGGCGGCGGACGCACGGACCGGCCGGCGATCCTGTGCCTGCACGGGCTGACGCGCAACGCGCGCGACTGGGAGGATGTCGCCGACCGGCTGGCCGGAGAGTGGCGGCTGATCGTGCCCGAGATGCGCGGGCGCGGCGAAAGCGGCTATGCCCGCGATCCGATGAGCTATGTGCCGCTGGTCTACCTCCAGGATGTCGAGGCGCTGCTGAACCAGCTCGAGCTGCCGCGCGTCGTCGCGTTCGGGACGTCGCTGGGCGGTATCCTGACCATGTTGCTGGCGGCGACCGATCGCGACCGGATCGCCGCGGCGCTGCTCAACGATGTCGGGCCGGAGCTGGACCCGGCGGGGCTGGGACGGATTCGCGGCTATGTCGGGAAACAGGTCAGCCATCCCACCTGGATGCACGCCGCGCGTGCGCTGGCCGAAGGGAATGGCGACGCCTATCCGACCTATCAGGTGCAGGACTGGCTGCACATGGCGAAGCGGCTGCACCGGCTGAACTCGGCCGGGCGGATCATCCTCGACTATGACATGAAGATCGCCGAGCCGTTCCGCGTGCCGGGCAACGAGGCGGGGCCGGACATGTGGCGCGCCTATGAGGCGCTGGCGGGCAAGCCGGTCGGTATCCTGCGCGGGAGACTGTCGGATATCCTGCCGGCGACCGTGGCGGAGGCGATGGTAACGCGGCTGGACGGGGCGGAGCTGACGACGGTCGCCGATGTCGGCCATGCCCCGGTCCTGACCGAGCCGGAGTCGGTCGCGGCGATCGACCGGCTGCTGGCGCGGGTCGCCGGCCAGTGAGCGTGCCGGTCCGCATCCTCCACCTGCATTCGTCCTTCGCCTATGGCGGCAAGGAAGCGCGGGCGATCCGGCTGATGCATGCCTGGGGCGACCGCGCGGTGCATACGATCGTGTCGGGCGTGCCGGAGCGTACCGAGGCGCGCTCGGCCATCGCGGACTATATCCGCTACGAAATCGCGCAGAATCCGCCGCCGCTGACCGGCAAGCCGTCGGTCGCGCGGTACGAGGCGATCGCGAAATATATGCGCCGCTTCGATCTGGTGCTGACCTATAATTGGGGGGCGATCGACGGGGTGATGGCGAAGCGGGTCTTCGCCAGGGGCACGCCGCCGGTGGTCCATCACGAGGACGGCTTCAACGAGGACGAGGCGACCCGACTGAACCCGGTGCGCAACCTGTATCGCCGGTTCGCGCTTGGCGCAGCGGAGGCGCTGGTCGTGCCGTCGCAGCGGTTGATGCAGGTCGCGGGGGGGCCGTGGAAACAGCCCGACCACCGGCTGCACCTGATCGGCAACGGCATCCCGGTCGAGCGCTATGCCGAACCGGTCGCGGCGGATGCCATTCCGGGGCTGAAGCGCAAGCCGGGCGAGGTGGTGATCGGCACCGTCGCTGGCCTGCGCGAGGTGAAGGACCTGCCGCTGCTGGTCCGCGCGGTCGGCGGGATCGCGGTCAAGGTGCGGCTGGTCATCGTCGGCGAGGGGCCGGAGCGGCAGGCGATCCTCGACGCGGCGGAGGCGATGGGGATCGACGACCGGGTCGTGCTGCCCGGCTTCCTGCCCGAACCCTATCGCTATATGGGGCTGTTCGACATCTTCGCCCTGTCGTCGCGCAGCGAGCAGCAGCCGATTTCGGTGATGGAGGCGATGGCGACCGGCCTGCCGGTGGTCGCGCCGCCGGTCGGCGATATCATGGCGATGGTGGCGGACGAGAACCATCCGTTCATGGGCATCGACCGGCACGAGGTGCATCTGCGCGACCGGTTGCAGACGCTTGCGGTCGACGCCGACGCGCGCCGACGGGTGGGGGAGGCGAACCTCGCCAAGGCACGGGCGGAGTTCGACGAGGCGAAGATGATCGCCGCGTACAAGGCGCTGTACGAGCGGGCGCTGGGGCGGCTGGGGGCGTTGGGGTAGGCGATTATCGGGACCCGCTTGCCGATGGTACCTCGCCGTTGCACCCCACCATCGAGAAGCGCTTGATCGCGGGGTCGTACCGGATGGTTAGCTGGGCACAGCCACCGTCACTTATCATCGGGAGCATGTCGGGCGTGGCATGCCAGTATCTTCTGCCCGCTCCGCCCCATTGTTCGCGAGACAAGGCATTCATCGCCTTGATGTCCTCGATCTCGCGCGCGGTGGGTGCACGCCGATTGCCTCTGGTGAATGCCGCCACGTCCTCCTGCCAGTCGGTCGGTTCGATCGGAATGACGTAAACTGCCTCCACCGCGGTCGGGCTGCGGAACGCGTAGTGGCGAGCATAGGTTCGCATGGGATAGGCGTCGTCCGGCAGGCTGATCGTTCGCTCGATCTCCTCCATCAGCACCTGCTCACGGCCCGGCGGAGCGGCGCAACTGGCGGCGGGGAAGGCAAAGGCCAGGAGCAGGAGACGGGCGCGCATATCGCACGATAACGTGCCGGCCGATCGACGCCACGCAATTTGCTCGCCATCGGGCGCTGCTGGCAGTAATGACGGCCGGATGCGGTGGCGCGATGCGTGCCGCAACGAAGTTCCCGTTGGAGGTCGCGTTGTTCAAAGGTCTGTCGCCCATCGTCTATAACGGCCGCGAAGTCTGGCCGCTGATCGAAGGGGGCAAGGGCGTTGCCGCGACCAATCACGCATCGGCTGGCGCCTGGGCGGCGGCGGGCGGCATCGGCACCGTCTCGGCGGTCAATGCCGACAGCTATGACGCCGAGGGCAAGATCGTGCCCCAGGTGTACAAGGCGCTGACCCGCCGCGAACGCCATGAGGAACTGATCGAATATGCGATCGAGGGCGCGGTGCAGCAGGTGCGGCGCGCGTGGGAGATCGCCGGCGGCAAGGGCGCGATCAACATCAACGTGCTGTGGGAAATGGGCGGTGCCCAGCGCATCCTGCATGGCGTGCTGGAGCGGACGCGTGGGCTGGTGTCGGGCGTGACCTGCGGCGCGGGCATGCCGTACAAGCTGTCGGAGATCACCGCGTCCTACGGCGTCAGCTATCTGCCGATCGTGTCGTCGGGCCGGGCGTTCCGCGCGCTGTGGAAGCGCGCCTATTCCAAGGCGTCGGAATGGCTGGCGGCGGTCGTCTATGAGGATCCGTGGCTGGCCGGCGGGCATAACGGCCTGTCGAATGCCGAGAACCCGCTGGAGCCGCAGGACCCGTACCCCCGCGTCCGCGACCTGCGCGCGACGATGCGCGAGGGCGGCATCTCGGACGACGTGCCGATCGTGATGGCCGGCGGCGTGTGGTATCTGCGCGACTGGAACGACTGGATCGACAATCCCGAGCTCGGCAAGATCGCGTTCCAGTTCGGCACCCGGCCGCTGTTGACGCAGGAAAGCCCGATCCCGCCCGAATGGAAGGCGAAGCTGATGGAGATCGAGGAGGGCGAGGTGCTGCTGCACCGGTTCAGCCCGACCGGTTTCTATTCGTCGGCGGTGCGCAACCCGTTCCTGCGCAACCTCGAGGCCCGGTCCGAGCGGCAGATCGCTTTCTCGACGCAGGAGGCGGGCGACCATGTCTTCCAGCTCGACGTCGGGGTGAAGGGCAAGAATTTCTGGGTGACGCAGGGCGACCTGCTGCGCGCGCGCGAATGGTTCGGCATGGGCTTCACCGACGCGCTGAAGACGCCGGACAATACTTTGGTGTTCGTGACGCCCGAAGAAAAGGGCATCATCCGGAAGGATCAGGCGGACTGCATGGGCTGCCTGTCGCAGTGCAGCTTTTCGAGCTGGGCCGATAGCGAGACGAACTCGACCGGGCGGCTGGCCGATCCGCGCAGCTTCTGCATCCAGAAGACGTTGCAGGACATCGCCCATGGCGGCCCGACCGACCAGAATCTGATGTTCGCGGGACACGCCGCATACAATTTCAAGCGCGATCCCTTCTATTCGAACGGGTTCGTGCCGAGCGTGAAGCAGCTGGTCGACCGTATCCTGACCGGGGATTGATCGGCGATCCCTGCCGGCATGGCGCAAAGGTAACGGGCCGGGGTAGCGAAGGCGCTACCCCGGCCTTTCCATATCAGTCGTCGGCGACGGTGCCGACCACCGCACCGCCGACGCCACCGACCGCCGCGCCCTTCTCGACATTGCCGCCGGTCGCTGCGGCGATGCCGGCGCCGCCCGCTGCGCCGATCGCGCCGCCGCGCAGGGTCGAGCAGGCGGCCAGCGAACTGCCGGCGGCGAGGGCGAGGGCGATGGTTGCGAGCTTCTTCATCGGGTTACTCCTGTTTACGCGATGCCCGGGCAATGATTTTCGGGCGGCCGGGGTTCCCAAGCGTCACCACTGCAACACAAAGAAACATTGCAGGTGCCATTCAGCTTGCGCAGGATAGATTGTGCCCATGAAGTCCGCGCTGATCGTCCGCCACGTCCCCTATGAAGGCTGCGCCGGATACCGCGCGCCGGTGGAGGCGGCGGGATATGTCATCGACCGGATCGACGTCACCGACCCGAGCTTCGCCACCGCCGACCTGACCCGGCCCGACCTGCTGATCGTGATGGGCGGGCCGATGGGGGTGTATGACGTCGCCGAGCACCCGTGGATACCGGGCGAGATCGCCGCATTGTCACGGCGGCTGGCGGCGGACCGGCCGACGCTGGGCATCTGTCTCGGCGCGCAGATGATGGCGGCGGCGCTGGGATCGCCCGTTTCCCGGGGGACCGGGTGCGAGATCGGCTTTGCGCCCATCGACCTGGCGCCGGGGGTGGAGTCGCCGCTGGCCCATGTCGCCGGGGTGCCGGTGCTGCACTGGCATGGCGATACGTTCGACCTGCCGGAAGGGACCGAATTGCTGGCGACGACGCCGCGTTATCGGCAGGGGTTCCGGCGGGGGCGCAACCTGCTGGCACTCCAATTCCATGCTGAGATGGGCGAGGATGCGCGGTTCGAAGCGTGGCTCGACTATCTCGACTGCCCGACGCATCGCGGCGTCCTGACCGAAGAATATCGCACGCTGGGACCGGCGGCGGTGCGCGCGGGGCAGGCGATGATTGCCGAATGGCTGAGTAGCTTGAAGGGCTGAATATTTTTTCCCAAGTTCACTAAGTTCACACTCGTGCGCTGTTTGCGTGGCGTATGGAGCGGTGCCGTCGAAGAGCACGTCCCGCAACCGGGCCATCGGGCAGATTGGCAGCGAAGGTCGCTGTAGGAAAGCGCTCGCTCCGTCCGGAGGATGGTCCGGTTTCCCGGCAGCGACGTGTCACCCTCTCGGAGGCTGGGGTCTGAAGCTACTCTTGCTGTGCTACCGCAAAGAAGTCCCGGCGCTCATTGGCGGGACGCCTGCTCCCAGGAGGATGAATCGGGCTTTTGGGTGGCTGCACCGACTGGATCGCGCAGGACGGCCGTCCTATCGTCGGCTTTCCCGCTGAGATGCCGGACGAGGTGCGATGGCAGAGAAGCTCGTGTTCCGAACCGGATGGCCCAAGCGCCTGCTGAGCTGGTTCATCATTCTGGCCGGATCGGCGGCACTGATCGCGCTGGTAGAGGCGATGGTGCGGCACTGGGCGACATTGCCCGCGGCTGAAATCTGGTCCGGGCTGGCGATCGGACTGGTCATTCTCGGCTTCGTAATCGGTGGGTTCGCGATCCAGGATTTCAGCTGGACGCTGGATGGCGACGTCATCCGCATGAACCGGCTGTACCGAGAGCGGACGATCGACCTGCGGAACGTCGAAGGCTTTGGCCGGACGGTGTTCGTCCTGGGCGTGTTTCCGGTGGCGCATATCGATCTGTATGACGGGCGGTTGCAGCAAGTCGCGCGCATCCCGATCGATTTTCGCGACCTTCCCGTTGCGGAAAGACGGCTGGCAATGCGCTTTCGGCAGGTCGTGGACGACGGGAGCGCCGCCTTTCCGAAGCGCCGGTTCGTGGAGGACGAGTAGCGGCCGGTCATCCGGGCGGAAGGGCAGCCTTCAAACGCCGGGCGATGGCGTCCATTTCGGCGCGGGTCGGGTTGCTTCTGGGGTCCGGGGCTGTGTTCGGGATGACGTGCAGGTGAAAGTGGCAGACATGCTGGCTGACGGCATTGTTCTGCTGCACCGCGAACCCGGTGCTGCCCAGCGCACGCTGCTGCGCGGTCGCCACGCGTTTGGCCATCCGCATGACGGCCAGCATGTCGCGGTCGCTCAGCTCGTAGAGGTTGCGGACCGGCGCCTTGGGGATCACCAGCGCATGGCCCGGACGTTTCCAGTCGATCGGGACGATCGCCATCACGCGCGCGTTTTCGGCGATGATCGAGGCGGGGATTTCGTGGCGCAGGATGCGGGCGAAGGCATTGTCGGTGCGATAGGGCGCGGATAGTGGGCAGACGATCGGCTTGTCCGCTTCGGCTTGTTGCGCGGCCGGCATGGCGACGGTTCCGCCGGTCGGCGCGACGATCGGGATCAGTCCTGAGGCAATCGATCTCCACCGCATCGCCTGTCCCCAATGATCCTACCGCAACCCGTCCAGCACCTGATCCGGCGGGCGGTGGCCGTCCGCCCAGACGCGGATGTTGGTGATCACCTTTTCCCCCATCGCCACGCGGCCCTCCAGCGTGGCCGATCCCATGTGCGGGGTCATCACGACATTGGGCAGCGCCAGCAGACGGGGGTCGATGGCGGGTTCGTGCGCCCAGACGTCGAGGCCCGCGCCGGCGAGGCGTCCGCGTTCGAGGGCATCGACCAGCGCCTCTTCGTCGACGATGCCGCCGCGCGAGGCGTTGATCAGATAGACGTGGCGGCGCAGCCGGGCGATGCGGTTCTCGTTGAGCAGGTTTTCGCTGTCTGCATTGCGCGGGGTGTGGATCGTCAGCAGGTCGATGACGCCCAGCATCTCGTCGAGGTCGGCATGCCAGGTGGCGCCGAGTTCGGCCTCGACCGTTTCGGGCAGGCGGTGGCGGTTGTGGTAATGGATCGACAGGCCGAAGGCACGGGCGCGGCGTGCGACGGCCTGGCCGATGCGGCCCATGCCGACGATGCCCAGCGCCTTGCCGCCGATGCGGTGGCCGAGCATGCCGCTGGGGCTCCAGCCCTTCCATTCGCCCGAGCGGACCAGCTTTTCCCCTTCGGCCAGCCGGCGCGGCACGGCGAGGATGAGCGCCATCACCATGTCGGCGGTATCCTCGGTCAGGACGCCGGGGGTGTTGGTGACTAGGATGCGGCGGGCGTGGGCCGCCTTCAGGTCGATATGGTTCACGCCCGCGCCGTAATTGGCGATCAGGCGCAGGCGATCGGGCGCGGCGGCGATCAGCTCGGCGTCGATGACGTCGGTGACGGCGGGGACCAGCACGTCGCAGTCCGCCATCGCGGCGGCCAGTTCGTCGCGGGAAAGGGCATGGTCGTCGGGGCTGAACACCGTGTCGAACAGCGTCGCCATCCGCCCCTCCGTCGCCGCCGGCAACCGCCGCGTCACCTGGACTCGGGGGGTGCGGGGC
>NZ_QQWV01000035.1:0-39075 GCF_003951715.1 Sphingomonas sp. ABOLH
GGGCGGGGGGGCGTGGCGCGCGATCGCGTCGATCAGCGAATCGACCCCGAATTCCTTCAGCGCCGACCCGAAATAGACCGGGGTCAGGTCGCCCGCGCGATACGCCGCACCGTCGAACGCGGCATAGCCCCCGGTGGCAAGCTCCGCCTCCTCGCGCAGCCGCTCGGCGCCTTCGGCCGACAGCACCTCGTCGATGCGCGCATCGTCCAGCCCGGTGAACTGCTCGACCTTGCCCTGAAAATCCTTGGTCCCGGCCTCGGGCTGCAACAGCCGGTTGTCGACCAGGTCGTAAATCCCCTCGAACTGCCCGCCCATGCCCGCCGGCCATGTCATCGGGCAGACGTCGAGCGCCAGCATGTCGGCGACTTCGTCCAGCAGCGCGAACGGGTCGCGACCCTCGCGATCGACCTTGTTGACGAAGGTGATGATCGGCACGCTGCGCAACCGGCACACTTCGAACAGCTTGCGCGTCTGCGGCTCGATCCCCTTGGCCGCGTCGATCACCATCACCGCCGAATCGACCGCGGTCAGCGTGCGATAGGTGTCCTCGGAAAAATCCTCGTGGCCCGGCGTGTCGAGCAGGTTGAAGGTCAACCCGTTCCGCTCGAACGTCATCACCGACGAGGTGACCGAAATTCCGCGCTGCTGCTCGATCTTCATCCAGTCCGACCGCGCGCGCCGCGCGGCGCCACGTGCCTTGACCTCGCCCGCCAGATGGATCGCACCGCCGAACAGCAGCAGCTTTTCGGTCAGCGTGGTCTTGCCGGCGTCGGGGTGGGAGATGATCGCAAAGGTGCGGCGATCGGAAATATGGTCCATCGCCGGCCTTTAGGGCCGGGCGGGGAGGGCGGCAAGATTCGGGTGCGTACGGCGGGGGAAGAAGAAGGTGGGTTCACGCGGAGGCGCGGAGGCGCGGAGAGAAGAAGGATTGCGCGCAGAGGCGCAGAGGACGCAGAGGAGTTGCGTGGGCGGCGAGGCTCCGCCGCGCCAGCGGCTCTTTCGCTCGTTGCCGCGAATGCAGCGGTCTCCCGAACGCACCCCCTCGCAGCGAACGCACCCCCTCAGCGTCCTCTGCGCCTCCGCGCGCAATCAACCTTACTCCTCCGCGTCTCCGCGCCTTCGCGTGAAAATCAACCTTCCAACGTCACCGACATAGCCGCCCGATGCGACTGCCCCGGCGCGACGCGGCGAATCCCCGGCTTGTCGAAGATGTCACCGGCAAATCCTTCCGGATCGGCAATCCCGTCCCACGGCTCGATACAAACGAAGCTCGCACCCGGCTTCGTCCAGATCCCCAGCTTCGGCATCCCCGGAAAATCGACCCGCAACTGCGGCCCGTCCGGCGCCCCGTACCGCACCCAACTACTTGCAACCGGGTCATAAACCAGCGCATCGTCCGCAAACAGATCGTCGGTCAGCGTCAGCACCCGATCGACCGCCGGATCGGGCCGACGCTCCGGCGCGATCGTGCCGTTGGCCGCAATCGCGGCGACCGTGCCAACTTCCGCGTCCGAAAACACCATCCGGTGCGCCGCCCGATCGCGTCCATAGGGCAGCGGCCACGCAAAGGCCGGATGAAACCCGATGCTCGCCGGCAGGTCGCGGTCGCCGGTATTGGTCACCGTCACCTCGCTATGGAGGGTTGCCCCCTCCAGCCGATGTTCCACGTGGAGCATGAACGCGAACGGATAGAGCTTCCGCGTCTCCGCATCGTCGACCAGCTCGAACCGCACGAAAGTATCGGAATGCGCAACCTTCGCGAACATCCGCCGCCGCGCAAAGCCGTGCTTGGCGAGGTGGTAGACCGCGCCACCCACATGATAGCGATCGTCCTGCACCGCGCCGATGATCGGGAACAGGATCGGCGCATGGCCGGTCCAGAACGCCGGATCGGCATTCGTCATCAGCTCGCGACCCTGCGCGTCCCGGATCGACTGCAATTCCGCGCCCAATGCCTCGACCGCGACCGTCAGCGTGCCGTTGCCCAGCGTCACCGTCATGCGCGCAAACTCCCGCCGATCTTCTTCGCCGCCGCCACGATCTTGTCCGAAATCGCCTTCAGTTCGACATCGGTGAAGCTCTTGGCGCCCGGCTGCAACGTGACCTCAATGGCGAGGCTCTTGTGGCCCGGCTCGACGCCCTGTCCGGCAAAGACGTCGAACAGCCGCGCATCGACGATCGCCGCCTTGTCCGCGCCGCGCACCGCGCGCACCAGCTGGTCGCCGGTCACGTCCTCGGCGACCAGGAATGCGAAATCGCGCGTCACCGCCTGCAACGCCGGCGGCGCATAGGCCGCGCGCATGAAGCCGCTGCCCCGCTTGGCCGGCAGCGCGTCGAGATAGATCTCCGCCGCCACCACGCCGCTGCCCAGGTCGAATGCCTTGGCGGTGGTCGGGTGCAGCACGCCGAAGCTCGCCAGCACCGTCTTCGGCCCCAGCCTGAGCGTCGCCGACTGGCCCGGATGGAACACGTCGCCGGCACCGTCCATCACCTGAAGATTGCCGACCGGCGCGCCCGCCGCCTCCAGCAGCGCCAGCACCTCCGCCTTGGCATCGAACGCGTCGAAGCCCTGCGCCTTGCCGGTCCGCCAGTTGCGCACCGCGCGCTCGCCCGACAGCACGATGCCCAATGTCGCGCGCTCACCCTCGGCCAGATAGCGCCGGCCGATCTCGAACAGCCGCACGCTCGACTGGCCCCGCTTCGCATTGCGCGCAGCCGCACTCAGCAGACCGGGCAGCAGCGACGGGCGCATCACGCGCATGTCGCTGGCGATCGGGTTCACCACCTCCCACGCGCCGCCGCCGAACGGGGCGGCTTCGTCGTCGGCGATGAAGCTCCACGTGATCGCTTCGGCCAGACCGCGCGCCGCCGCCGCGCGGCGCATCCGCCGCTCCAGCTTCTGTTCGGGCGTCGCCGTCGGCGTCGCCACTCCGGCAGGACGGTCGAGCGGGGTGGACGGCACCTTGTCCAGCCCCTCGATGCGGATCACTTCCTCGACCAGATCGGCCACGCCCTCGACATCGCGCCGCCACGACGGGACCGTCACCTGCCAGCCATCGCCAACCACGAAGCCCAGCCGTTCGAGAATGTCGCGCTGCCGGTCCTCGGCCACGTCCAGCCCGCCCAGCGTCGCGACGCGGCCAGGCTGATGCGTGATGACCCGCGGCTCGGTCGGCGGGCTGCCGGCCGTGGTCACGCGGCTCGCCGTCCCGCCGCACAGCCGCAGGACATAATCGGTCGCAATGGCCAGGCCCTGATCCAGAAACGCCGGATCGACCCCACGTTCGAACCGGGTGCGCGCATCGCTGGTCAGCGCCAGCTTCTGCCCCGTCCGCGCGATCGCCTCGGGCGTGAAATAGGCGCATTCGATCAGCACGTCGGTCGTCGTCTCCGACACGCCCGAATGCTCGCCGCCCATGATCCCGCCAATGTCGTGCACCGCCGCGTCGTCGGCGATCACCGTCTCGCCGCCGTCCAGCGTATAGGACTTGCCGTTCAGCGCGACGACGCTTTCGCTCGGGCGAGCCTGCCGCGCGACCAGCCCACCGTCGAGCTTCGCCATGTCATAGACGTGCAGCGGCCGCCCCAGATCGAACATCACGTAATTGGTGATGTCGACCAGTGTCGAAATCGGCTTCTGCCCGATCGCGTTCAGCCGCCGGCGCATCCACTCCGGCGACTCGCCATTGGTCAGCCCGCGCACCGCCTGCGCATAGAAGGCCGGGCAGCCCGCCGCGTCCTCGACCCGCACGTCGGGGCCATCGCCTTCGCCCGCGACCACCGGCACCGCCAGCGGTTTCAGCGTCCCATAACCCGCCGCCGCCAGGTCGCGCGCAATCCCGCGCACGCCCATACAGTCCTGCCGGTTCGGCGTGACGCTGATGTCGATCACCGGATCGTCCAGCCCGGCGTAGGCGGGGAAGGGGGTGCCGGCCGGTGCATCGGCGGGCAGTTCGATGATCCCGTCATGATCCTCGCCCAGCTCCAGTTCGCGGGTCGAACACATCATGCCGTTGGATTCGACGCCGCGGATCGCCGCGACCTTCAGCACCATGCCATTGGCCGGCACCGTCGCGCCGGGCATCCCGAACACGCCGACCAGCCCCGCACGGGCATTGGGCGCGCCGCACACCACCTGCAACGGGCCGTCGCCGGCGTCGACCGACAGTACCTGCAGCTTGTCCGCCTGCGGATGCGGTTCGGCGGTCAGCACGCGGGCGACGCGGAACGCGGCCAGCTTCTCGCCCGGATTCTCGACGCCCTCGACCTCCAGCCCGATCGCGTTCAGCGCGCCCAGGATCGTGTCGAGCGACGCATCGGTGTCGAGATGCTCGTGCAGCCAGCTCAGGGTGAACTTCATGCGCCTACTCCCCCCGACAGCGTGGGAACGTCCAGCGCCGCAAAGCCATAATGTTTCAACCAGCGCAGATCGCCGTCGAAGAACGGGCGCAGATCGTCCATGCCGTATTTCAGCATCGCCAGCCGGTCGACGCCGGTGCCGAACGCAAATCCCTGCCACTCATCGGGGTCGAGCCCGCACGCGGCGATGACCTTGGGATGGACCATGCCGCTGCCCAGCACCTCCATCCAGCCGCCATTGCCCTTGGTCGGATCACCGCCGACGACGCGCCGACCCTTTTCCAGCGTATAGCCGATATCGACCTCTGCCGACGGTTCGGTGAACGGAAAATAGCTCGGGCGCAGCCGCAGCACGATATCGTCGCGCTCGAAATAGGCCTTCAGGAACGTCTCCAGCGTCCATTTGAGATGCCCCATATGGATGCCGCGATCGATGACCAAGCCCTCGATCTGGTGGAACATTGGCGTGTGGGTCGCGTCGCTGTCGCTGCGATAGACCCGGCCCGGTGCGATGATGCGGATCGGAGGTTGCTGGGTCATCATCGTGCGGATCTGGACCGGCGATGTATGGGTCCGGAGCACGAACCGTTCCACGGTTCGGTCCTGCTCCGGACCGGCCGGCGGTGCATCTGCACCGTCCGACGGCGACGGGCTTTGCCCGGCGCGGGCCGATGGGATCGCGCCGGTGGCGGAGCCACCGTCGTCGGACGGTGCAGATGCACCGCCGGCCGCGCTTTCGCTGGTCTCGCCCTGCGGGCTTCGGCGCTGCGCGTAGAACGTATCGTGCATCGCGCGCGCCGGGTGTGTCTCCGGAATATTGAGCGCGGTGAAGTTATGCCAGTCGTCCTCGATCTCCGGCCCCGTCGCGACGGCAAAGCCCAGATCGGCGAAGATCTCCGCCAGTTCGTCCATCACTTGGGCAACCGGATGCACCCCACCCGGCGCGATCCGGTCGACCGGCAGCGTCAGGTCGACCCGCTCGCTCGCCAGCTTGGCCGCCAGCGCCTTTGCTTCGAGGTCCGCCTTGCGCGCACCGATCGCCCCGGTCACCGCCTCGCGCAGCGCGTGGATGCCGGGCGCGACCGTCTGGCGTTCTTCGGGCGACAGGCCGCCCAGCGTCTTGAGCAGGCCGGTGATCGCCCCCTGCTTGCCCAGTGCATGAACACGCACCGCCTCCAGCGCGTCGACGCCGGCAGAGGCATCGATGGCGGCGAGCAGGTCGGCACGCAATTGGTCGAGATCGGGGGTCACGGTCGCTCCGGTGGTCGGGATAGGCGACCGGCTTTATTGCGGAACGGGAAAGAAGCCTAGCCCCGAGGACAGGTCGGACCAGTGGGGGTTGTCCCGCTCGACCAGATTCTGCTTCCAGTCGCGGTTCCACTTCTTGATCCGCTTCTCACGCTGGATCGCGGCGTCCATGGTCTCATGCCGTTCGAACCAGACGAGGCGGTGGCAGTCATGGTCGGCGGTGAAGCCGGGGAAGCTGCCGCTGCGATGCTGGTGCAGGCGCTGGATCAGGTTGCTGGTGACGCCGGTGTAGATGGTGCCGTTGCGACGGCTGGCGACGATGTACACGCAAGGTTCGAAGATGCGCATTCGCCCGCCCCTATTCGTCGTTCCCGCGCAGGCGGGAACCCATACACGCTGACGATGCTAATAGAGCCGAGACGCCAGCGTCTATGGATTCCCGCCTGCGCGGGAATGACGAAGCCCCAAAAGAAAAACGCCGGCAGGTCACCCCACCGGCGTCTTTCATCCCGCAAACAGGAACCGTGCGCTTACGCGGCGGCCTGTTCCGGCAGGGCGGCCTTCGCCTGCGCGACGATCGCCTTGAAGGCGGCCTCTTCGTGCATCGCGATATCGGCCAGGACCTTCCGGTCGAGTTCGATGCCGGCCAGCTTGCAGCCGTGCATGAACTGCGAATAGGTGATGCCCTCCGCGCGGACACCGGCGTTGATGCGCTGGATCCACAGACCACGGAAGGTCCGCTTCTTCACCTTGCGGTCGCGATAAGCGTACTGACCGGCCTTTTCGACGGCCTGGCGAGCGATGCGGATCGTGTTCTTGCGACGGCCATAATAGCCCTTCGCCTGATCCAAAATGCGCTTGTGCTTCGCCTTGGTGGTCGTGCCGCGCTTGATACGTGCCATGCTTCAGTACTCCTTAACGAAGGCCGTAAGGCGCCCACGCCTTGATGTGAGCCACATCGGCGTCGGCCAGGACCGAGGTCCCGCGGTTCTGACGGATATACTTCGCATTGTGCGAGATCAGGCGGTGACGCTTGCCGGCGACGCCGTGCTTCACCTTGCCGGTGGCGGTGAACTTGAAGCGCTTCTTCACGCCGCTCTTGGTCTTGAGCTTGGGCATTTTGGTCTCCTCAAAAATCACGACGTGCGGATTGCCGCGGCAGCCCCAGATGGCCGGGCGAATCCCTAAAAGGTCGTGGAAAGAGCGCGCCCCTAACCCGCCTGTCACCAAAACGCAACCGCCGGAACTCGTTTCGCCCCCGAACGCTGTTGCCGCGATGGCCGAGCTTTCCCCGACTGAAGGCGCTCCCGACGCCCCCCGCCGCCGCGACTGGCGGCGGATCGCGATTCGGACGCTGATCGGCATCGTCGCGGCGATTGTCCTGGCCTGGCTGATCCTGTTCGTCACCAAGGGCCGGTTCCTGAAGGGCACGTTCGAACGAATCGCCTCGTCGCAGAGCGGCCGCACGGTGCGCGTCGCGGGCGACTTCCAGTTCTACTTCAACCCCATCGACCTCAAATTCCTCGCCGAGGGACTGTCGGTATCGAACCCCGCCTGGGCCGGGGGCGGCAATCTGTTCGAGGCGAAGAAGCTCGACAGCTCGACCGCCACGCTGACCTTCCTGTTCGGACGCCGCCGCGTCAACTGGCTCGAACTCGACGGCGCGCGGGCCGACCTGCACTGGGACGCGGCACGCAAGCGTAACACCTGGACGTTCGGCGATCCGAACAAGCCCGGCAAGAAGCTCGACCTGCCGGTCGTGCGCAGCGGGATCTTCCGCGATACGCAGATTCGTTACCGCGACCCGCAATTTCTGCTCGACGGGACGTTCGACCTCGACACGACGATCAGCGAAGGCACCCAGTTCGCCAGCGCGATCCGGGCGACCGGGCGCGGCACGGTGCGCGGCCGTCCGTTCCGCCTGACCGGGCAACTCCAATCGCCCAATGCGACGATCCGCGGGGGGCAGAATCAGCTGACCGCCCGGATCGAGGTCGCCCGTTCGGTCGCGATCGTCGCCGGCACGCTGCCCGGCCCGACCCAGCTCGACGGATCGAACCTCGCCGTCCGCCTGCGGGGGGCAAATTTGGCCGACGTCTTCGCGGTGCTCGGCATCGTCACCCCCGACACCCGCACCTATCGCCTGACCGGACGCATGACCAAGGACGGGCCGGACTGGAAATTCACCCGGTTGAAGGGCGTGTTCGGCGACAGCGACCTCGCCGGCAGCCTGACCGTTACCCAGCGCGAACCGCGCCTGCTGCTCACCGCCGACCTGACCTCGCGCAGGCTGGATATCGTCGATATGTCGGCATTCGTCGGCTACGACCTTGAGCGTATCGAAGCGCAGGGCGCCGCCGGTGCGATCGTCCGCGAAGGCGGCGCCCCCCGCCTGCTCCCCGATGCCCGGCTGAACGTCGAGGCGCTCAGGAATTTCGATGCAAAGGTCCGCTACAAGGTCGGCAATGTCCGCGCGCGCAGCCTGCCGGTGTCGAATGTCGACCTGACCCTCGACCTGAACGACCGGCTGCTCAAACTCTCGCCGCTGACCTTCGCCATGGCGCGCGGCAATGTCGCGTCGGACATCGTGATCGACGCCCGCCGCCGTCCGGCGGTCACCGATTACGACATCCGCCTGTCGCCGACGCCGATGGGACGGCTGCTCGCCGGCTGGGGCGTCGAAGAAGCCGGCACCACCGGCACGGTCAAGGCGCGCGTCCAGCTGACCGGCACCGGCGACACCGTCCACGACTCGCTTGCCGCCTCCAACGGCCGCATCGCGATCATCCTGCCCGCCGGCAGCTTCTGGACCCGCAATGTCCAGCTGTCCGAACTCGACCTCGGCACCTTCGCGCAGAAGATGTTCGAGGGGAAATTGAAGGAACCGGTGCGGATCAACTGCGGCCTGATCGGCTTCACCGTGCGACAGGGGGTGGCGGCGGCAGACCCGATCCTGATCGATACGCAGAAGAATGTGATGCTCGGGCGTGGCGGCTTCAGCTTCCGCAACGAATCGATCGATCTTGCGGTACGGGCCGATTCGAAGAAATTCTCGCTCTTTGCCGGCCAGTCGCCGGTCGGCATCGGCGGCTATTTCGCGGCACCGCGCTATTCGGTCCTCAGCCCCGAACTGCTGGGCCGCGCCGGCGCCGGACTCGGCCTTGCCACCGTGGTCACCCCGCTCGCCGGTGTGCTGGCCTTTGTCGATCCGGGCGATGCGAAGGGGGCGGCGTGCGGCCCGGTCCTCGCCGGTGCCACCGCCCGGGCGCAGCGCACGACCAAGGGCGAGGCGCGGGACGATGTCGGTCGCGGGACGACGGCCAAGGCGGAAGACGGCCGCTCGAACAAGGGCGAGCGCAAGGAGCAGCGGAAGAAGTTTCTCGGGATTTTTTGAATCACGCGGAGGCGCGGAGAGGTCGCGCCTGTGGCGACCGATTGCGTGCGGGAGACCATCGTCTCCGCTGCAACGATGACTGAACGCCGCTGTCGCGGCAGACTTCCCCGCGAGCGCAACTCCTCCGCGTCTCTGCGCGAAATCTACCTTAAGAACCCTCTTCGCGCCTTCGCGTGAAAATCAGAGAATCCCCGGAAACGCCCCGCCATCGATCAACAGGCTCTGCCCGGTGATGAATCCGGCCTTGTCCGAACACAGGAACGCACAGGCCGCGCCGAACTCGGCGGGATCGCCGATCCGCTTCGCCGGGATCGACTCCGCCCGCTTCGCCTTTTCCTCGGCCGGGGTCGTGCCGTTCTTCTTCGCCGCCGCCTCGGTCATCGACGCGATGCGCGCGGTGTCGAACGATCCGGGCAGCAGCCCGTTGATCGTGACGTTCGACCCCGCCACCTGCCGCGCAATCCCCGCGACGAAGCCCGTCAGCCCGGCACGCGCCCCGCTCGACAGGTCGAGTCCCGGCAGCGGCATCTTGACCGATCCGGAGGTGATGTTGACCACCCGCCCGAACCCGCGCTCGACCATCCCCGGCAATACCGCCTGAATCAACAGGGCAGGGGTGACGAAATTCGCTTCGATCCCGGCGCGGATGCCGTCGGCTTCCAGCTCGGTATAGGGTTTGAGCGGCGGCCCGCCATTGTTGTTGACGAGGATGTCGGGGTCCGGACAGGCAGCGAGCAACGCCGCGCGGCCCTCCTCGGTCGACAGGTCGCCGACGACCTCGATTACCGTCACCCCGGTCTCCGCCCGGATCGCCGCCGCCGTCTCGGTCAGCTTCGCCGTATCGCGCCCGTTGACGACGACATCGACCCCGGCCCGCGCCAGTTCCAGCGCGCACGCCCGGCCGAGGCCGGCGCTCGACGCGCACACGATCGCCTTGCGGCCGGCAATTCCTAGATCCATCGTGTCCGTCCCTATTTCTTGAGCCGCCATCCGGTGCGGAAGATCATGGTGATGACGGTCACGCAGATCAGCAGGAAGCCCAGGGTCGCCCCCAGGCTGGCCGCCACCGAAACATCGCCCGTCCCGAAGAATGTCCAGCGGAACCCGCTGATCAGATAGACGATCGGGTTGAACAGGCTGATCGTACGCCACACGCCCGGCAGCATGTCGATCGAATAGAATGCCCCGCCCAGGAACGTCAGCGGCGTCACCACCAGCAACGGGATGACCTGCAACTGTTCGAACCCCTTGGCCCACAGTCCGAGGATGAAGCCGAACAGGCAGAAGGTGATCGCCACCAGCAGCAGATAGCATAGCGCCCAGAACGGATGCGCGACGCTGACGTCGACGAACAGATGCGCGGTTGCAAAGATCACCAGCGCGACGATCGTCGACTTGGTCGCCGCCGCGCCGACATAGCCGACCAGCGTCTCCAGCGTGGAGATGGGCGCCGACAGCAATTCATAGATGGTGCCCGACCATTTCGGCATGAAGATGCCGAAACTGGCATTGAAGATGCTCTCGGTCAGCATCGTCAGCATCATCAGCCCCGGCACGATGAACGCGCCATAGGGGACGCCCGACACCTCGTTCATCCGGCTGCCGATCGCGGTGCCGAACACCACGAAATAGAGCGAGGTGGTGATGACCGGCGTCATCAGCGAGGTCCAGATCGTCCGCCCGAACCGCGCCAGTTCAAAGCGATAGATCGCCAGCACGCCATGCCAGTTGAACGTCATGCCCGGCCCTCCTGTTCATGGACCAGCCCGACGAAGATATCCTCGAGGCTCGATTGCTTGGTCGCGATGTCCTTCCACGCGATGCCGGCCTCGTCGGCGGCACGCAGCAGCGCGCGCACGCCATTATCCTCGGCATTGGCATCGAAGGCGAAGGTCAGCGCATGGCCTTCGTCGGTCAGCTCCAGCGGCCAGTGCGACAGCGCCGCCGGCACCGCCGGCAGCGGATCGGACAGCGTCAGCGTCAGCGTCTTCTTGCCCAGCTTGCGCATCAGCGCCTGCTTCTCGTCGACCAGGATCAGCTTGCCCTTGGCGATCACCCCCACCCGGTCGGCCATTTCCTCGGCCTCCTCGATATAATGGGTGGTCAGGATGATGGTGACGCCGCGCTCGCGAAGGTCGTGGACCAGCCGCCACATGTCGCGGCGCAGTTCGACATCGACCCCGGCGGTCGGTTCGTCGAGGAACAGGATGTCGGGTTCGTGGCTCAGCGCCTTGGCGATCATTACCCGTCGTTTCATGCCGCCCGACAGCTCGGTCATCTTCGCATCGCGCTTGTCCCACAGGGTCAGGTCACGCAGCAGCTTCTCGATGAACGCCGGGTCGCCATGCCGCCCGAACAGTCGCCTGGAAAAGGTGACCGTCGCCATCACGCTTTCGAACGCATCGGTCAGCAATTCCTGCGGCACCAGCCCGATCCGGGTCCGCGTCTCGCGATAGTCGCTGACCGTGTCGAACCCGGCGGCGGTGATCGTCCCCGCGCTCGCCGTCACGATGCCGCAGATGATGCTGATCAGCGTCGTCTTGCCCGCGCCGTTCGGCCCCAGCAGCGCGAAAATCTCGCCCTTCGCAATGTCGAGGTCGGTCGGCTGGAGCGCGACGGTGCCCGACTTGTACGTCTTGGCGACGCCCCGGATCGAAAGAATGGTTTCCATGGCAACGGCTTGTTCCACGCTTCGATGACCGGGGGAAGTCGCCTCAGGTCGCCGGTGTCGATTTCGCCTTGCGGGCATCGGCCACCGCGGTCTGCAGCGCGGGCAGCGTCTGCGCACCGCTCAGCACCTGGTCGCCGACCACCCAGGACGGGGTGCCGGTAAAGCCCAGCGTGCCTGCCGTCTTCAGGTTGCGCTCGATCTCGCCCACGACCTGCGGCGACTGGATCGCGGTGCGGGCGGCGGCAATGTCGAGGCCCGCGGTTGCAGCGGCCTGCTGGATCGACGCCTCGTCCACCCGGCCGCTGGCATAGAGGGCGTCGTGGAACGGCTTGAACTTGTTCTGGAGCGCGGCGGCGAGCGCCCACTCTGCGGCGCTGCGGCTGTCGGGTGACAGAATCGGCAGCTCGCGATAAACGATGCGGACGTTCGGATCGCCCGCGATCAGGCCGGTGATCGCCGGCAGGCTGGCGCGACAGAAGCCGCAGGCATAGTCGAGATAGGCGACCACGCTGACATCGCCGTTCGGATTGCCGGCGATCGCGCCGGGGAAGGGCTCGACGATAGCGTCGCGATTGGCCGCCACCGCCTTGCCCGATTCCTTCGCCTGCAACCGCCGCATGGCTTCGGGCAGGATTTCGGGATTGGCGAGGATATAGTCGCGCACCACCGTCTCGGTCGCGGCACGATCGCCGGAATACTTGCCTGCTACGATCGCTCCGCCCGCGCCCGCCAATGCCGCCGCCGCCAGCATCAACGCATTTCCGATTCTACCCATCATCCTCCCCGGCGGCGCCGCTGGCGCTGTTCTTCCTCGAACGCCGTCTGCGACGTCATTTGAATATCCTGCGCCCGAATCCAGTCCCGCGACCCTTGTGGCAGCAACCCCATCGCCCGCCGCGCGCTGGCCAGCGCCATGCGCGAATCGCCTGCCAGCGACGCATATTCCGCCATCGCCAGCGCGACCCGCGCCGGATCGCCGCGCCGTTCGTACAGGATACTCAGCTGATACCACGCGAACGGGTTCTGGTTGTCGCGCGCGATCGCCTGTTTCAGCACCCGTTCCGCCTCGTCCAGCAGCGCAGGGTCCTCGGCGGCGATCAGCGCGTGGCCGAAGGTCGCGGCGATCAGCGGCGACGACCGCGTCCGCTCGGTCGCCTCGCGCAGCGGCGCCAGCGCGTCCTTCGGCTTGCCCGATTCGAGCAGGATCTGCCCCTCGAGTTCGAGGAAATAGGGATCGTCGGGCGCGGCCTTCACCAGCGCCAGCGTCTCCGCTGCCGCCTGCTCGGGGTAGCCCGACTTGTGATAGGCATAGGCGCGCGCATAATGGGCGTACACGCTCTGGTCGCTGGCCGGATAGCGGCGCAGCGTGTCCTTCGGATCGCTGACATAGCCGCGCAATTTGGCCTGCACCCGCTTGAACCGTGTCTCCAGCGCCTGATCGGTCGGCGCCTTGAACGACGGCGACGCCTGCACGTCCTGCGTCAGGTTGGCGATGCGTTCGCCGGTCAGCGGGTGGGTGCGCTGATAGCCATTGTCCTGCGGGATCGCGAGGCGATATTCCATGTTCTGGAGCTTCTTGAAGAAGTCCAGCATCCCCTGACCCGAGATATTGGCCCCCCGCAGGAACCGGGCACCGGCGGCATCGGCCGAGCTTTCCTGCGTGCGACTGAACGCCAGATAGCTGCCCATCGCGGCCTGTTGTCCGGCGGCGAGGATGCCCGCCCCGGCTTCGCCCGCGCCCGCCGCCATCGCGGCCACGCCCAGCAACAGGCTGAGCACGGTGATGCCGGTCGCCGGGGCCATGCCGCGCCCGGCCAGGGGCACGTGCCCGCCGACGATATGGCCGATCTCGTGCGCGACGACGCCTTGCACCTCGTTCGCATCGTCCGCCGCGTCGATCAGCCCGCTATGGATATAGACCGTCTGTCCGCCCGCGACGAAAGCGTTGATCGACTTGTCCTGTAGCAACACGACGTTGAAGTTGCGCGGGTCGAGGCCCGCGGCGACCGCGATCGGGCGCGACATGTCGTTCAGCAGCGCTTCCGTCTCGGCATCGCGCAGCATCGACTGGGCGGCGGCGGGCTGCGTCAGCAGGAGGATGGCGGCGACAATGCCGCCGAGCGCGCGCTTCATGATGGTCCTTATCGGCGATGCGGCGGACATGGGTCAACGCCGCGATGCCGCCGGCCGGCTGAACCCCGGGTTAAGCCGAGCCGTGGAACGCGGTGCTCGCGGAGAACAGCTTGATCCCCGTCGGCGGCTGCGACAGGTCGCCCTGGCGGGCACGGACCGCGAAATCGACCAGTTCGCCGACCGAGTGATAGGCACAGGGCTTCGACACGACGCCCAGGGTCCCGTCGATTCCGTCATCCAGCATTGCCGGATTTGCCGTGAGAAAGATGACGGTCGTCCCATAGGTCTGGCCGAGCATCCGCCCGATCAGCGGGCCCGTGGGACCGTCACGCAGATTGCAGTCGACCAGCGCGACGTCCGGGCGGATCGATGCCAGTTCCATCGCCCGCGACATGTCGGCGGCGATGCCGACCGGACGATAGCCATGCTCCTCCAGCGAGGCCTCCAGATCGATCGCGACCAGCATTTCGTCTTCGACGATCAGAACCGTGGGGGTTTGCATGGGAATTCCGGACATAATCTAGAGCAAGGCAACGCGGAATCGTCCGGTCGGTTCCGCGGCGCGGCGCAAACCGACCGCAATAATGTTGCGCCGATGATGCTTGTGCCGTCCGGTCGACATCGCTAATGGCCGCGACGGGCCACGCTGTCCCAACGCAGCGCGTGCTCTCTGTGAGGAGAGACTGACATGACTGATCTTCCGCCTAAGCCGGCCACGACTCCCGCTCGCCCGTATTTTTCGTCCGGGCCCTGCGCCAAGCCGCCGGGCTGGTCCGCCGACCGCCTCAACCCCGTCAGCCTCGGCCGGTCGCACCGTTCGAAGATCGGCAAGCAGCGTCTGCAATATTGCATCGACCTGATGCGCGAATTGCTGAAGCTCCCCGATACGCACCGCATCGGCATCGTCCCCGGTTCCGACACCGGCGCGTTCGAAATGGCGATGTGGACGATGCTGGGCGCCCGCCCCGTCACTGCGCTGGCATGGGAGAGCTTCGGCGAAGGCTGGGTGACCGATGCGGTCAAGCAGCTCAAGATCGATCCGACCGTCGTGCGAGCCGATTACGGCCAGCTGCCCGACCTGACTGCGATCGACTGGACCCACGACGTGCTGTTCACCTGGAACGGTACCACCTCTGGCGTCCGCGTTCCCAGTGCCGATTTCATCCCCGCCGACCGCGAGGGCCTGTCGTTCGCCGACGCGACCTCGGGCGTGTTCGCCTATGACATCGACTGGGCCAAGATCGACGTCGCCACCTTCAGCTGGCAGAAGGTGCTAGGCGGGGAGGGCGCGCATGGCGTGCTGATCCTCGGCCCGCGCGCGGTCGAACGCCTCGAAAGTTACACCCCCGCATGGCCGCTGCCCAAGGTCTTCCGCCTGGTGTCGAAGGGCAAGCTGACCGAGGGCATCTTCAAGGGCGAGACGATCAACACCCCGTCGATGCTGGCGGTCGAGGATGCGATCTTCAGCCTCGAATGGGGCAAGTCGCTGGGCGAGAACGGCCTGATCGCGCGCAGCGACGCCAATGCCGCCGCACTCGACAAGATCGTGGCGGAACGCGACTGGCTCGGCCATCTCGCCGCCGATCCGGCGACCCGGTCGAAGACCAGCGTCTGCCTGACGGTCGAGGGCGCCGACGAGGCGCTCATCAAGAAGATGGCGTCGCTGTTGGAGGCCGAAGGGGCTGCCTATGACGTCGCCGGCTATCGCGACGCTCCGGCGGGCCTGCGCATCTGGTGCGGTGCGACGGTCGATACCGCGGATATCGAGGCGCTCGGGCCATGGCTCGACTGGGCCTACGCGACGGCGAAGGCGGCATAAAGCCCTCCCCCCTTCAGGGGAAAGGGTTGGGAGAGGGGCAGTCGCGCCACCTTTCCGCCCGCTCCCCGACTTCCCCTCTCCCGGCCCTCTCCCCTGAAGGGGAGAGGGAGAAGGAACGAAACATGCCTAAAGTTCTCATTTCCGACAAAATGGACCCCAAAGCCGCCCAGATCTTCCGCGAACGCGGGGTCGAGGTGGATGAGATCACCGGCAAGACGCCCGAAGAGCTGATGGCGATCATCGGCGACTATGACGGCCTCGCCATCCGCTCGTCGACCAAGGTGACCAAGGCGATCCTCGACGCCGCGAAGAACCTCAAGGTCGTCGGCCGCGCCGGCATCGGTGTCGATAACGTCGACATTCCCGCCGCCTCGGCCGCCGGCGTCGTCGTGATGAACACGCCGTTCGGCAATTCGATCACCACCGCCGAGCACGCCATCGCGCTGATGTTCGCGCTCGCCCGCCAGCTTCCCGAGGCCGATGCCTCGACCC
The DNA here is from genome assembly GCF_003951715.1 of Sphingomonas sp. ABOLH. Classification (NCBI taxonomy): domain Bacteria; kingdom Pseudomonadati; phylum Pseudomonadota; class Alphaproteobacteria; order Sphingomonadales; family Sphingomonadaceae; genus Sphingomonas; species Sphingomonas sp. ABOLH. The sequence continues at coordinate 16,117 of NZ_QQWV01000035.1, forward strand.
AGGCGGGCAAGTGGGAAAAGAACCGCTTCATGGGCGTCGAGCTGACCGCCAAGACGCTGGGCCTGATCGGCGCGGGCAATATCGGCTCGATCGTCGCCGACCGCGCGCAGGGCCTGAAGATGAAGGTCATCGCCTTCGATCCGTTCCTGTCGCCCGAACGCGCGATCGAGATCGGCGTCGAGAAGGTCGAGCTGGACCAGCTGCTGGCCCGCGCCGACTTCATCACGCTGCACACCCCCCTGACCGACCAGACCCGCAACATCCTGTCGGCGGAAAATCTGGCAAAGACCAAGAAGGGCGTGCGGATCATCAACTGCGCGCGCGGCGGGCTGATCGACGAGGCGGCATTGAAGGCGGCGCTCGACAGCGGCCATGTCGCGGGTGCCGCGCTCGACGTGTTCGTGCAGGAACCGGCCAAGGAATCGCCGCTGTTCGGTACGCCGAACTTCATCTCGACCCCGCATCTGGGCGCGTCGACCAGCGAGGCGCAGGTCAATGTCGCGATCCAGGTCGCCGAGCAGATGGCCGATTTCCTCGTATCGGGCGGCGTCACCAACGCGCTCAACATGCCGTCGCTGTCGGCCGAAGAGGCACCGCGCCTCAAGCCATACATGGCGTTGGCCGAAAAGCTCGGGAGCCTGGTCGGGCAGCTGACCACCGGCGCGATCGCCCGCGTGTCGGTGCACAGCGAAGGCGCCGCGGCCGAGCTGAACCAGAAGCCGATCGTCGGCGCGGTGCTGGCCGGGTTCCTGCGCGTCCAGTCGGACACGGTGAACATGGTCAACGCGCCGTTCCTGGCGAAGGAGCGCGGCATCGAGGTGCGCGAGGTCCGCAACGACCGCGAGGGCGATTACCAAACGCTGATCCGCGTCAGCCTCAAGACCGAAGCCGGCGAGCGGTCGGTCGCGGGCACGCTGTTCGGCAACGCCCAGCCGCGTCTGGTCGAACTGTTCGGCATTAAGGTAGAGGCCGATCTGGCCGGGCACATGCTGTACGTCGTCAACGAGGACGCGCCGGGCTTCATCGGCCGCATCGGCACCACACTGGGCGAAGCGGGTGTGAATATCGGCACCTTCCACCTCGGTCGTCGCGATGCCGGTGGCGAAGCGGTGGTGCTGCTGTCGGTCGACGAAGCGGTGACGCCGGAGCTAGTGGCCAAGGTTCGCGCGCTTCCGGGCGTCAAGACGGTCATGCCGCTCAAGTTCTGATCGGCCTGTAAGGGTAGGCAGCGGGCTGTCGGAGCGATCCGGCAGCCCGTTTGCGTTTGCGCTACCCTTCTTCGTCACCCCGGACTTGATCCGGGGTCCCGCTTCTTCTTCTGCGACCGGAAAAAAGCGGGACCCCGGGTCAAGCCGAGGGTGGCGTATGGGGTAAGGCAATGCGTCCATGCTTTCCCGCTCGCCTCGCACCCGCTAGGGGAAACCCCATGAACGACACCGGCCTCCTGCCCGAAGGGTTTCACGACCGCCTGCCCCCCGCCGCCGACGGCCTGCGCCGGTTCGAAGGGGCGGTGCTGGGCGTCGCGCATGGCTATGGCTATGAACAGGTCGACCCGCCGCTCGCCGAGTTCGAGGCGGGGCTGGCCAACCGGTTGAAGGGCACGGCGGCGACCGACGCGGTGCGCTTCGTCGATCCGGTCAGCCAACGGACGCTGGCGATCCGCCCCGATATCACCGCGCAGGTCGCGCGGATCGCGGCAACCCGCATGGGGCACCATCCACGTCCCGTCCGGCTGTCCTATGCCGGCCCGGTGCTGAAGCTGCGCGCGGGCGAACTCGCCCCGCGCCGCGCGCTGCGCCAGATCGGCGCCGAACTGATCGGTCTCGACAGCGTGGCGGCGGCGATCGAGGTCGTGACCGTCGCGGTCGAATCGCTGCGCGCGGCGGGCGTCACCGGCATCTCGATCGACTTTACCCTGCCCGATCTGGTCGCGACGCTGGCGGGCGATCCGCCGGGGCCGCAGCATGACGCGCTGATTGCCGCGCTGGATGCGAAGGATGCCGGGCGGGTCGCGGCGATCGATCCGGCCTATCTGCCGCTGGTGGAGGCGGCGGGTCCGTTCGCTGCCGCCGTGGCCCGGCTGCGCGCGACCGATGCCGCCGGGCGGCTGGCGTCGCGGCTGGATGCGATCGAGGCGGTGGTGGCGACCCTGCCGGCGGATGTCGGCGTGACGCTCGACCCGACCGAACGCCATGGCTTCGAATATCAAAGCTGGCTCGGCTTCTCGCTGTTCGCGCGCGGCGTGCTGGGCGAGGTCGGGCGGGGCGGCAGCTATGCGGTGTGCCATGCCGATGGGCGTGAGGAAGCGGCGGTCGGCTTCTCGCTCTACGCCGATGCGCTGCTCGATGCCGGGCTGGGTGCCAAGGATCGCCAGCGGCTGTTCCTGCCGCTCGGCACCGCCCCGGCTATCGCGACGCGGTTGCGCGGCGAAGGCTGGGTGACGGTCGCGGCACTGGCCGAAGGCGATACGCCTCAGGCGCAGCTGTGCACCCATGTCTGGGATGGCGAAACCGCCCAGGCGGTCGCCTGAATGCGACAGGGGCGACCGATCGGCCGCCCTTGGATCACTTATTCGGCGGCCTTGGGCTTGCGGCCGCGACGCGGCGCGGCGTCACCCGTGGCTTCGCCATCCTCGCTGGCGGTGCGTGCCTTGCGGCCGAGGCCAATGCGCTTCGCCATGTCGCGACGGCTCTGCGAATAGGTTTCGGCGACCATCGGATAGTCGGGGCGCAGGCCGTACCGCTCGCGATAGGTTTCCGGGGTCAGGCCATGGCCCGCCAGGTGACGGCGCAGCGTCTTGTACGGCTTGCCGTCGATCATCGAGATGATGTGATCCTTCGATGCCAGCGACTTGCGCACCGACACCGCCGGAACATGCTCCTGCTGCGGCGCCGATTCTTCCGGCTCCGACGTGCCCGATGCCAGCCCCAGGACGGTCGCGTGCATCGTCTGCAGGAATGCCGGAACATCCTCTGCCGCGACGCGGTTGTTACCATTGTTCAACCAGGCGATGGTAAGTTCGGTGGCCAGTTCGATCGCGTTGAGTTCGGAACTATCGTCGGTCATGGATATCTCCTCAATGCGGGCGAAATGCTACGGGCCCGGCGGCAGGTCAATGGCTGTGACCCGGATAATCTTATTTTCAACTGAATTATTCGGTCGAAACGCCGATTTCAGCGGATGGCATACGAATTGTTTACCCTCCATCGACCTGAATCGACAATGTGCGCGTTGAGTGAGATGTCTCTCGACCGCAATAGGGTACGATGGCGGCCTTGCGAATATTCTTGGCGCAGCGACCTTGCCCGCAACGGCGCGGTCCACCTTGGACAAAAGATGTGAACATGACAGCCGGCACCATCGATCCATCGTCACCGATTTGGCATGATATTGCCGACACGATGCCGATACTGGCATGGGTGGCGGACGATGACGGCCGGTTGCTATGGGGCAATCGCTGCTGGCAGGCCGATTTTCACGATACGACCGGCCGGACTCTTTGGGACTGTTGTCACGACGGGCCAGGGCGCGATGCAGTACGGCGAACGTGGCGGGATGGCGTGGCCGCCGGCACGTCCTTTGCCCTGTCGCTGCCGCTGGCTGCCGATCATATCGACGTGCCGGTCGGATTTTGCGTGCGCCCGGAAGGTGCCGGCCGCTGGATCGGTATCGCATCGGGTGAGGAATCGCGGCGTCAGGCGGAATCGGCGCGGGCGGCAACGCGGGCCGAACTCGATACGCTGACCAACGCCATGCCGCAGATGGTGTGGGCGACCCGGCCAGATGGCCATCACGACTATTACAATGCGCAATGGTATCGCTTCACCGGCATGCCGGAGGGTTCGACCGATGGCGAGGGGTGGAACGGCATGTTCCACCCGGAGGACCAGGATCGCGCCTGGGCGCGGTGGCGGCACAGCCTGACCACCGGCGAGGATTACGAGATCGAATATCGCCTGCGCCACCGCAGCGGAGCCTATCGATGGGTGCTGGGACGGGCGCAGCCGGTGCGCGATGCCGACGGCATGATCGTACGCTGGATCGGCACCTGCACCGATATTGATTCCGCCAAGCGTGCCGCCGAACAGAACGATATCCTGAGCCGTGAACTCAGCCACCGGATCAAGAACATCTTCGCGATCATCAGCGGGTTGGTGCGGATGTCGGCGCGGCGTATGCCGGCGGTGCGGGAATTTGCCGACGACCTTGCCCGCCGGATCGCGGCGCTGGGCGCGGCACACGACCTCGCCCGCCCGCACAGCGACATATCGCGCCCGCTGATCGGCGAGGCGACGCTCCATCACGTCCTGCGCGAGTTGCTGACGCCCTATGCGCCCGACCAGTGGCGGATCGCGGGGGACGACGTGCCGATCGACGATCGCGGCGCCACGCCGATCGCGCTGATCTTTCACGAACTGGCGACCAACGCCGCCAAATATGGCGGACTGTCGGTGCCAGAAGGGCGCGTGACGGTTCACACCCGGCTGGACGGCGACACGCTGCGCATCGACTGGTGCGAAACGGACGGTCCGGCGATCGCCGGCGAGCCGGAGGCGACCGGGTTCGGCACGCGGCTGGCAGCGCTCAGCATCGAACAGCAGCTCGCCGGCAGGATCGCCCGCGACTGGCGGCCGGAAGGGCTGGCGGTACGCATCGAGCTCAGCCCGTCGGCGCTGGTACGCGAGCGCCCCGTTCCGGTCGACGCCTGAACGCAAAGGGGCGGCACCCTTTCGGATGCCGCCCCCTCCTGTGGCCCGTTCGGCGATCAGTTGCCGAAGGTGCGCTGCCACCAGCCGCGACGCGGCGATGCCGAAGCGTCAGCGGCAGGCTCCTCGGCCTGGACCTCTTCGACAGGCGCTGCCGGCGCTTCCACGACGGGCGCGGCTTCCTCGGCCGGCGCTTCTGCCGGAGCGGCCGCCTTGCGACGCGGCGCACGGCGCTTCTTGGGCGCGGCTTCCGCTTCCGCTTCCGGTTCTGCCGGGGCGGGGGCAGGGGCCTCGACCTCGGCGTCCACGTCCGCCTTGCGCTTGCGGGTCCGCTTCGGCTTGGGCGCGTCGGCGACCGGCTCGGCATCGACCTTCGGCGTTTCGACCGGTTCGGGGGTGACGATCGGCGCGGCATCCCCCGCCTCGACGACCTCCGGCTCGGCCGGCGCCGCCTCGGTCACGTCGCCGACCTTCGCGCGGGCGCTCGGGCGGCGGCGGGTACGCTTGGGCGCAGGGGCAGGGGCCGCCTCGACGACCTCCGGTTCGGCGACCGGCTCGGGCGCGGCTTCGGCGACGTCCTCGCTCGCATCGTCCTCGATCGGCAGGTCGGCAACGGCGCCGGCACCATCGGCCGCGTCGAACGCACCCTCGCCGCGGCGACCGCCCCGACGGCCGCGCCGGCGACGCTTGCGCCGGGTGCCTTCATCGGCCTGTTCGGCTTCGGGAGCGGTGTCGGTCGATGCCTCGACCTCGTCGTCGCCAGCTTCATCCGCGGCATCGTCCGCGTCTTCGGCCGTGTCGGCGTCGTCGCCGGCTTCGCCTTCCTCCCGATTGCGACCGCGACGACCGCGCCGGCGGCGACGGCGCTTGCCGCGTCCTTCACCTTCGTCGTCGCCGCGCGGGGTACGGGCGACTTCCTCGACGGCGTCCTCCTCGACCTCGTCGTCGATCTCGTCCTCGATGTCCTCATAGGCATCGTCCTCGTCGTCGATGACGACCAGCGGCTCGACCTTCGGCGGATGCGCGGGCGGCGGGCCGGAGGCTTCGACCGCCATGCGTGCGCCCTCGATCTCGGCATCGGGCACGATCTCGACGGTCACGCCATAGCGGTCCTCGACCTCGGCGATGTCGGCGCGCTTCTTGTTCAGGACATAGAAGGCCGCTTCCTGGCTGGCGCGCAGCACGATCAGCGAGCCGCGACCACGCGCCGCTTCGTCCTCGATCAGACGCAGCGCCGACAGGCCCGCCGACGATGCGGTGCGGACCAGCCCGGTGCCCTCGCAATGCGGGCACTGGCGGGTCGATGCCTCAAGCACGCCGGTGCGCAGCCGCTGCCGGCTCATTTCCATCAGGCCGAAGGCGGAGATGCGGCCGACCTGGATGCGTGCGCGATCGTTCTTCAGCGCCTCCTTCATCGCCTTCTCGACCTTACGGACGTTCGATCCGTGGTCCATGTCGATGAAGTCGATCACGACGAGACCGGCCATGTCGCGCAGGCGCAGCTGGCGGGCGATTTCCTGCGCCGCTTCGAGGTTCGTCGCGGTCGCGGTCTGTTCGATATTATGTTCGCGGGTCGACCTCCCTGAGTTGATGTCGATCGACACCAAAGCCTCGGTCGGGTTGATGACCAGATAGCCGCCCGACTTCAGCTGCACGACCGGATTGTACATCGCGGCCAGCTGATCCTCGACATGCGCACGCTGGAACAGCGGCACGGCATCGGCATATTGCTTCACCCGGCGGGCATGCGCCGGCATCAGCAACCGCATATAGTCCTTGGCGTGGCGGAAGCCGTCCTCGCCCTCGACGATCACCTCGTCGATATCCTTGTTGTAGATATCGCGGATCGCCCTCTTGATCAGGTCGCTGTCGCCATAGACGAGCGCGGGCGCCGACGAGGTCAGCGTCTGTTCGCGAATCCCGTCCCACAGGCGGGCGAGGTAATCGAAGTCGCGCTTGATCTCCTGACGCGAGCGCTGGAGCCCGGCGGTGCGGACGATGCAGCCCATTGACGCCGGCAGCGTCAGTTCGGCCATGATCGACTTCAACCGCTTGCGGTCGGCGGCCGAGCTGATCTTGCGCGAAATGCCGCCGCCATGCGCGGTGTTGGGCATCAGCACGCAATAGCGGCCGGCAAGCGACAGATAGGTCGTCAGCGCCGCACCCTTGTTGCCGCGCTCTTCCTTGACGACCTGCACCAGCAGCACCTGCCGCCGGCGAATGACGTCCTGGATCTTGTAGCGGCGACGCAGGTTCAGCCGGCGCTGGCGCAGCGCTTCCACGGCGGCATCGTCGCCGCCATTCTTGCGCTTGCGCGGGGCCGGAGCCTCGCCATCCTCTTCGTCGTGATGCTCGTCGTCTTCCTCGTCGCGCTCGACGACTTCGACGCCGCCTTCGGCATCCTCGTCGTGATCGTCGTAATCGAGGTCGTCGTCATGGTCGCCCGCGCGCAGCGCCGCTTCCTCGGCGGCATGCGCGGCTTCCTCGGCCAGCAGCGCGTCGCGATCTTCCTTAGGAATCTGGTAATAGTCGGGGTGGATTTCGCTGAAAGCGAGGAAGCCGTGGCGGTTGCCGCCATAATCTACGAACGCCGCCTGCAACGACGGTTCGACCCGCGTCACCTTGGCCAGATAGATATTGCCCTTGAGCTGCTTGCGCTCGGCCGATTCGAAATCGAATTCCTCGATCCGGTTACCCTTGACGACGGCGACCCGGGTTTCCTCCCGGTGGCGAGCGTCGATCAACATCCGCGTGGTCATGATAATGTCTCCGGGCGCGCGGGACGGCTCGGCCAGTCGGCGCGCCTAAACGCGCGGCGGGGGCCATGCCCGGTGCCTGCGCGCGATTGCTGGGATATGCGTCTGCTGGCATGGGCAGCCCGGAACGCTCCGGGCGGACAATTGTCGCCCCGACGCCGGCCGCGACAGCGGCACAGGCGGTACGGGACGGAACTTGCCACATGCGAACATCAACCTGGTTAGACCCCCTGAAGCGGGTACGCTTTGGGGGTGTCGCGTCGGTTTCCCCGAACCAAGTCCGGGACCGACGTAATTGCGGGCGTAGCACCCGGTGTCGCCGACAGCAACAGTATCGGCGCGTTCGTTACGCTAACGAAGCAAATCCGAATAAATGGTTAAAGCGCGATTCATCGTGCTGGTTCACCGTGGGTTGAGCGGCGGGGCGTAGGAGAATGCTTCGGAATTAGTCGGAAGCGGACCCCCGTTCATGGATTTGCGCTGGACCGGAAATGCGATTGGGCGGCATAGCGCGCCGATGGGCGCATGGCTGGCCTTTCTGTCGATCTGGTTCGGCGTCCCCGTCGCCGCACAGACGGTCGATACCGTCGATGTCGCCGACGACCGCATCACCATCCGCCTCGATGCCGCCGCTACCGCCGCGTCCAGCTTCGTGCTCGCCGGGCCCGACCGCCTCGTCGTCGACCTAGACGGCGTGCGTCCGGGCGGGCGCAGCGAATCGGGCGGCGGCGTGCGGGCGGTGCGTCAGGGAACGCGCGAGGGCGGCAGCCGGATCGTGTTCGATCTCGACCGGCCGCTGATCGTCACCGCCGGGCGCTTTTCGGATGACGGGCGGCGGCTCACCCTGACGCTCAGCAACGCCGCGCCCCAGCGCTATGCCCGCGCGACCACCGCCGGGCGGATGCGGTTCCAGCCGCAGATCGCGATGGCGACCGTGGTGCCTGCATCGTCCTCAGCGGCGATGATCGTCGACCGGCGCCAGCGCGCGACTGCGTCGGTCCCGATCCCCGCCCGTCGTCGCGGCCATCGCCTGCCCCGCATCGAAGGGGATGTCGACCGGCCGCTGGTGGTGATCGATGCCGGCCATGGCGGGCATGATCCGGGTGCCATCTCACCCCATGGCGGGATGCAGGAAAAGGACCTGACGCTGAAGACCGCGCGCGCCGTGCGCGACGTGCTGCTGGCGAGCGGGCGGGTACGCGTGGCGCTGACCCGCGACCGCGACGAATTCCTCGTGCTGCAGGAACGCTATGCGATCGCGCGGCGGCTGGGGGCCAGCCTGTTCATCTCGATCCACTGCGACAGCGCCGATAACCCGCAGGCGACCGGCGCCAGCATCTATACCCTGTCCGAAGTCGCCTCCGACCGCGAGGCCGCGCGCCTCGCCGCGCGTGAGAACAAGGCCGACATCCTCGCCGGCGTAGATCTCGGCCGCCAGAGCGCCGATATCTCGTCGATCCTGATCGACCTGACCCAGCGCGAGACGATGAACGCCTCGGCTGGCTTCGCCCGGCTGCTGGGCCGCGAAGCGACCGGCGTCATACCGCTCAAGCCCAATTATCACCGCATGGCGTCGCTGATGGTGCTCAAAGCGCCCGACCTGCCCTCGATCCTGTTCGAAACCGGCTATCTGTCGAACGAAGCGGACGCCCAGCGGCTCGATTCGGTCGAGGGTCGCCGCGCGATCGCCAAAAGCGTGGAACGCGCGGTCGAGGTCTATTTCGCGCGGCGGCTGGCGGCGCGCTGAGGATCAGATCGCGGTCAGCGGTCCGCTAGCGACGACCGGGCCTGTCGGTGTCGCCTGCGGCGATCCGCCCGGAGGCTCGATCGAGATGGCAAGCACTAATCCTGCCTGCAACGCCTCCCGCTCAGTCGCTGTCAATGCAAGACGAGTCGTTCCCGTGTCCGACAACAGCCCGAGCGAACGGGGCACGCCATCGCGAATGACCCAGAGCTGCGCGGCCTTGCCTGCGGGTGCGATACCGGTCGCAACCACCCGGATCTGCCCCGCTCCACGATCGACGATCGCGCTGATCGGCGTTCCTGCACCATCCGACGATTGCAGTGCGGCAAGCAACGTCACCGCCGGCGATCGGTCGACCGGCGGCAATACGGTTGGGGTCGGGCGCAGGATCATCAACAAGGCGGCTGCGGCGACAGCGGTGAGCGCGGCCGGAACGACCAGTCGCAGGCGGTTGCGCGGTTTCGGTAATGACGGTGCGCCGATGTTGTCGATCAGTCCCTGCGGCGCGGGAACCGGCCGAACCTCGGCGAGCATCGTAGCGAAATGCGCGCGCCACCATTCGACCTCGCGCGCAAAGTCCGGATCGGACAGCGTCCGGCGCAGAGCCTGTGCGCGTTCCTCTCCATCGAGCAGCCCTAATGCCAGTTCGCCGGCAAGCGCTTGATCCTCAGGCGTCACGGACGCATCCCCGCAAATTGAGCAGGCCACGACGTGCCCAGCTGCGTACCGTCGGTTCGGGTACGCCCTTGTCCTCGGCCAGCTGGGCGTAGGTCAATCCGCCGAAAAATGCGGTACGAAGGGTATCGCGCTGCCGAGGCTCTAGCGCATCGAGGCAATCGTACAGACGCTGCGCTTCCTCCGTGCGCTCGAGGACGGCGAGCTGGTCGGGCGTGTCGTCGGCAATCTGGTCTGCATCTTCGATCGGCCGCATCCGCCGCTTGCCATGCCCGCGCACCCAGTCGATCGACCGGTTGCGGGCGATCGTTCCCAACCACGACATCGGATGCGCCGCGGTCGGCACGAAGGTGCCCGCCCGGTTCCAGATCAGCTGGAAAACCTCGTGCAGGACGTCTTCGGCCGCACTGCGTTCCTGGCAGATTCGTAAGCAGATGCCGAACAGCGACGATGCGGTGAGTTCGTACAGCTGCCCCAAAGCTGCACGGTCCGCCGTACCGACGCGGTGCAGCAATTCGCAAATCGCGACGCGCGCTTGATACGGGTCGGCCGGACGATCCTTCACGTCCAAGGGCGTAGCGCGGTGACCGGTGCCACGCAACGAACGTGAACCGTACCGATCGCTTTCATCGCCTAATCGTGATTCGGCCCCAGCGACGGATCGAGATCGCGCGGGCGCACGAAGCTCGTCAGGTGCCCGCACCCGTCGCATGCTCCGGCCCAGTCGCCGTCCAGCTCGAGCACCGCGACGCTGGCGGTCGGGAATTTCTCTTCCACCGCCCCGCGCAACGGATTGCTATCCGCCGACAGCAGCAGGACGAGGTCTTCCAGCCCCGGATTATGCCCGACCAGCAGCGCGCGCTCCGCATCGGCGGGCAACGCGCGGATGACGTCGAGCATCGTGCCGGCCGAGGCGAGGTAGAGCGTGCGATCGTGGCGGGCCTCAGGCATCGCGCCAAACCCACGCCGGAAATGGTCGAGCGTCTCGACCACCCGCTTCGCCGAACTGGCAACCACCGTGTCGAAGGTCAGCCCGGCCTGTCGCGCATGGGCACCCATCGCGGTCGCGGCGCGTGCACCCTTGGCATTGAGGGGCCGTTCGTAATCGCTGAGCGCCGGATCGTCCCAGCCCGACTTGGCATGGCGCAGCAGCGTCAGCGTCTTCATAGCGGCGGCTCCATCGGCAGGGCCTGCGCCCCATGCCCGACTTCGGCTCCCAAGGAAAGAGCGCGCGCGACCGCCTCGTCCAGCGTGCAGCGGATGACCGGTGTTCCTTTGGGAAACGCGCCGAGCAACCGCGATGGCATGGCGGCCGACAGCAGCACGAACAGCCCGCGATCGTCGGCGCGGCGGATCAGCCGCCCGAACGCCTGGGCGAGGCGCGCGCGGACCATCCGGTCGTCATAGGCGCTGCCGCCCCCCGCCAGCCGGCGCGCGGCGTGGAGCACGCCGGGCTTCACCCATGGCACCCCCTCCATCACCACCATCCTCAGCGAATGGCCGGGCACATCGACCCCGTCGCGCAGCGCATCGGTGCCGATCAGCGAGGCGCGCGGATCGTCGCGAAAGATATCGACCAGCGTGCCGGTATCGATCGGATCGAAATGCTGGGCATAGAGCGGCAGCCCGTCACGCGCCAACCGGTCGGCAATCCGCGCATGCACGCCGCGCAGCCGTCGGATCGCGGTGAACAGTCCCAGCGTGCCGCCGCCGGCCGCAACGATCAGTCGGCCATAGGCATTGGCGAGCGCGGGCAGGTCGCCGCGCTTCACATCGGTGACGATCAGCACCTCGGCCTGTCGCGCGTAGGCGAACGGGCTGACCGCCTCGAAATGGCTCGGCTGGCGCAGCAGGTGCGGCGCGCCGACGCGCGCATCTGCCACGTCCCAGTCGCCGCCGGCGCGTAAGGTAGCGGAGGTAACCAGCACGCCATGCGCGGGCTTCAGCACTGTTTCGGCGAAGGGGCGGCTGGGGTCGAGCCAATGGCGATGCAGGCCCATGTCATATTCGCGGCCCTCGACCCGGTCGACCGTCATCCAGTCGACGAAATCGGGATCGACCGGCCCGCCGATCCGCGCGAGCAGCCGACCCCATGCGGCGACCGTCTCCGCCCGCCAGCCAAGCGAAGCGATCGCCCCCTCGATCCGCGCCCGCGCCGGCCCGTCCATCCAGTCCGGCCCTTCGGTCAGCACCGCCTCCAGCCGCTTGCCGAGCGCTATGAGGGGCCGCAGCAGCGCGTCCAGCGCCTGCGCGGCCGGGCCGGCGGCATCGACCAGCTCGGGCGGCGGTTCGCTGAGTTCGGTCTCCAGCCCATAGCCCGCCTCGCCATCCTTCGCGCGGGCGAAGACCGCACCGCGGACGCAGGCGAGCAGTTCCTCGACCGGCCCGAACGGATTGCCTTCCTGAATCCGCGACAGCCACCCCTCGGCCGGCAGCAGTCGCGCGGCATCGACCGCCGCCACAACCGCCTCGCCGCCCGCTGCGTCATAGCTCGCGACATCGGACAGCCGCGCCGCCAGTCCCCGCCGCCGCCCGCGCCCGCCGCCTTCCGGCCCCAGCACCCAGCGGCGGATCTCGATCGCCTCCATGCCCGTCAGCGCGGCGGAGAACATCGCGTCGGCCGCCTCGAACAGGTGATGGCCCTCGTCGAAGACATAGCGTGTCGGCCGCGTGCCGGTTTCGCGTCCCCGCGCGGCGTTGACCATCACCAGCGCATGGTTGGCGATGACGATATCCGCCTGCGCCGATGCCCGCGCCGCGCGTTCGATGAAGCATTTGCGGTAATGCGGGCAGCCGGCATAGATGCACTCGCCCCGCCGGTCGGTCAGCGCGGTCGACCCGTTGCGCCGGAACAGCGTCGGCAGCCAGCCGGGCAGGTCGCCGCCGACCATGTCGCCATCGGCGCTGTATGCCGCCCAGCGCGCGACCAGTTGCGCCAGCACCGCCGCCCGCCCCTGAAACCCGCCCTGCAGCGCGTCCTCGAGGTTCAGCAGGCACAGATAATTCTCGCGCCCCTTGCGCGTCACCACCTTCGCGCGGCGCACGGCGGGATCGGGAAAGACACGGGTGCTTTCCTGCGCCAGCTGGCGTTGCAACGCCTTGGTAAAGGTCGATACCCACACCGCGCCATCGGCGGTCTCGGACCAGAGCGACGCGGGGGCGAGATAGCCCAAGGTCTTGCCGATGCCGGTCCCGGCCTCCGCCAGCACCAGATTGGGCGTGTCGCGCGCCACGCGCGGGGCAAAGGCAACGGCAGCGGCAGCGGCAAAGGCGCGCTGTCCCGGCCGTGCCTCCGCCGCACTCCCGGTCAGGCTCGCCAGCCGCTCGGCAACCGCATCGGGTGCCAGCGTCACCGTGCGCGGATGGGCACGCGGCGGCGCCTCCTCCCATTCAGGCAATTTGCTGAACAGCCAGCGTTCGGCGGTATCCGGCTTGGGCAGCACCTGCCCCAGCGCCGGTGCCCAGGGCCAGCGCAGCCGGAACAGCGACCGCGCGGCGGTCCACGCGCCTTCCTGTTCGGCCCAGGGCGCAGACGCGGTCGCGATCAGCGCCGCCGCCGCCCGCCGCAACAGGTCGGCGATGCCCGCTTCGTCCGCCGGCAGCGGCAGGTCGAGCGCCTGCGCGATCCCCTTGGGCGTCGGCACCGCGAAGCGCGCGGGATGGACGAAGGCAAACAGCTCCAATAGGTCGAGCCCGGACAGCTCGGCATAGCCCAGCCGTTGCCCGATCAGCGGCGCGTTGAGCACGATCGTCGGCGTATCCGCGACCAGCGCGATCGCCTCCCCCCGGCTGACCTCGCGCGTGCCGTCGCGGGTCGCGATCCAGACGCCCGAATGGCTGGCGTGCAGGGCGGGATAGGGGAGCATGGAACCGCCTTACCGATCTACGCGCCAGAACGGAAGCGGAACGCGCCAAATCCTCCCCGGCACGGGGAGGGGGACCAGCGAAGCAGGTGGAGGGGTCGGTCCACATACGGAAGGGTAACGTTGCGCCGCCCGCCCCCTCCACCATCCTTCGGATGGTCCCCCTCCCCATGAATGGGGAGGAGCTTAGTCGCCGATCTTCTCCCGCTGCCGCTCCGCCCAGTCGCGACCCTCGTCACCGCCCCACAACAGCCAAGCAATATACCCTGCCGACGGATCGTTGTCGTCGCCCCAGCTATGCGCCTTCGTATCCTTGTCGACCTTGTGCCGCGCGAAATAGCTGTGCATCGATTTGACGTCGGCGTCCGACATCGGCCCGCCATCGGCGATCTGCTTCGCCCGCTTTACGCCGACCTCGGTCCCGCCGCGATCGAACTTGTCGCGCAGCTTCAGGCCCTTTTCGGCGTTCGCCGCCATCTTCTTCGTCGGTTTGTGCTCGTCGGCCATCGGCTATCCTCTCTGGACGGCTCAATCGTTTCAGCCGCTTGCCCGTTCCCTTACCACAGCACGCCCTTTTCGGGTTTCAGCGGTTCGGGCGCCGAATCGCCGATCGCCTGCAACAGGTCGATCTCGATCGTCCGGCACATCGCGGTCAGCGGCAGGTCGTGCACCGTATTGGCGAACGGATCGGCCAGATCCTCGCCGATCTGCAACACCGCCAGGAACATCAGCCCGGCAAGACCCGAGCCGAGCGGCGTCGCAATGCCCAGCGTCTCGACCAGCCCGATCGGCAGGACGATGCAGAACAGCCGCGTGAACAGCGACGGCAGGAAGCGATATTGCACCGGCAGCGGCGTGTTCTTGATCCGCTCCATCCCGCCCTGCGCATTGGCGATATCGATCAGCACGCTTTCGAGGCTGGTCTGCTGGATGCTGTCGATCCAGCCGCGCCGCTGCGCCTCGCCGATGCGGGCGCCGGTGCCGTCGAGCAGCCCGTTGGCGACATTGGTCCGGCCGAGCGGCTCACCCGCCTCTTCGCGCGACAGGAAGCGGTGGACGTCGTCCTTCGAATCCAGCCGCCGCAACTGGCAGCGCAGCGCATTCACATAGGCGATATGGCGCAGCGCGATCGACCGTTTCAGGTCGCGCTTCGGCCCTTCATCCTCCGGACCGATGAAGGCGATCGCGCCACGCGCCAGGTTGCGCGATGCGTTGATCATCAGCCCCCAGAGCGAGCGCCCTTCCCACCAGCGCGCATAGGCCGAATTGACCCGAAAGCCGAGGAACAGCGCCAGGGCCGAACCGAAGATGGTCAACGGCAACGACGGCGCTTTGAACGGCAGCACGAAATAGACGACGGTGACGATCACGTCCCAGATGAACAGGGCGAGCGCCGGCTTCCAGACTTCGGCGACGATGCGGGACAGGCGGGGGGCGTCGGATACGATCATCGTCGGACGCTACGCCCGACACGGGCCAAGGTTGCGTCGCAACAGGTGGAAATTATTCCACTTACCGCGTATCTGGACCGGATGATCGACGCAGAACTTCGCAACGCAGCAATGGTTTCAAAGGCTTGGCCCTATGAAGAGGCGCGCAAGCTGTTGAAGCGCTATCCGGACGGAAAGCCGGGCGGTGCGCCGATCCTGTTCGAAACCGGCTATGGCCCGTCGGGCCTGCCGCATATCGGCACGTTCAACGAAGTGCTGCGCACGACGATGGTCCGCCGCGCGTTCGAGGAACTGTCGGACCAGCCGACCCGGCTGATCGCGTTCTCGGACGACATGGACGGCCTGCGCAAGGTGCCGGACAATGTGCCGAACGGCGACATGCTGCGCGGCCATCTCGGCAAGCCGTTGAGCGAGATTCCCGATCCGTTCGGGACGCATTCGAGTTTCGCCGCGCACAACAACGCCCGGCTGCGCGCATTCCTCGACCAGTACGGCTTCGAGTACGAGTTCGCGTCGTCGACCGATTATTATCGCGGCGGGAAGTTCGACGAGGCGCTGAAGGACGTGCTGCGCAACATGCAGGCGATCCTTGACATCATGCTGCCGACGCTGGGCGCCGAACGCCGTGCGACCTATTCGCCGGTGCTGCCGATCTCGCCGACCAGCGGCATCGTGCTGCAGGTGCCGGTCGAGGTGCTGGACGCCGATACCGGCATGGTCGCGTTCATGGACGGCGACACCCGCGTCGAACAATCGATCCTGTCGGGCGGCGCGAAGCTGCAATGGAAGGTCGACTGGGCGATGCGCTGGGTCGCCTTGGGCGTCGATTACGAGATGGCCGGCAAGGACCTGATCGATTCGGTCACCCAGTCGTCGAAGATCGCCCGCGTGCTGGGCGCCCGCCCGCCCGAGGGCTTCAACTACGAAATGTTCCTCGACGAACATGGGCAGAAGATTTCGAAGTCGAAGGGCAACGGCCTCAGCCTCGAACAATGGCTGACCTATGGCCCGCCGGAAAGCGTCGCCTTCTACGCCTATCGCGAACCGAAAAAGGCCAAGCAGCTCCATCTGGGCGTGATCCCGCGCGCGATCGACGAATATTGGCAGTTCCGCGCCAATTACGATGCGCAGCCGATCGAACAGAAGCTGGGCAACCCGGTCCATCACATCCATGGCGGCCCGCCGCCGGCGGAGACGTTGCCGGTCACCTTCGGCCTGCTGCTCAACCTCGTCGGCGTGATGGGGGAGGCGACCAAGCCGCAGGTGTGGGGCTATCTCGCCAACTATGTCAAAGATGCCAGCGCCGAGCGCTATCCGGCGCTCGACGCGCTGATCGACCATGCGCTGGCCTATGTCCGCGACGTGGCCGACAAGCCCGAACGCCGCGCCCCGACCGAGGTCGAACGCGCCGCGCTCGAACGACTCGACGCCGATCTGGCGGCGATGCCCGCCGATGCGAGTGCGGAGGATATCCAAAACGCGGTGTACGAGATCGGCAAGACCGCCGGGTTCGAGTCGCTCAGGGACTGGTTCAAGGCCTGCTACGAAACGCTGCTCGGCACGGCCCAGGGCCCGCGCATGGGCAGCTTCATCGCGCTCTACGGCATCGACAACACCCGCAAGCTGATCGCCGAGGCGCTGGCGCGCTGACCGCTGCAATTGACGTCACCCTCAAACCGTACCCCCGCGCAGGCGGGGGTCTAGGGTCAAGCAAAACAACGGGTTGCGTGTGCCGCCCTGGACCCCCGCCTGCGCGGGGGTACGCTATAGAGCGAGAGGATGCGCCCTACTTCCGATCCTCGTAGAACTTCTTGACGACGTTCCAGCCTTCCTCCGCCGTCTCGACGAAGGTGATCAGGTCGAGATCGCGTTCCGAAATTACGCCTTCCTCGACCAGCGCGTCCCAGTTGACGACCCGGTCCCAGAATTCGCGGCCATAGAACAGCACCGGGATCGGCTCGATCTTGCCGGTCTGGATGAGGGTCAGCAGCTCGAAACTCTCGTCGAACGTGCCGAATCCGCCCGGGAACACCGCCACCGCGCGGGCGCGCAGCAGGAAGTGCATCTTGCGCAGCGCGAAATAATGGAACTGCATCGACAGCGCCGGGGTGACGTACGGGTTCGGCGCCTGCTCATGCGGCAGGACGATGTTCAACCCGATCGATTCGGCCCCGGCCTCGTTCGCGCCGCGATTGGCCGCTTCCATGATCGACGGGCCGCCGCCCGAACACACGACGAAGTGGCGCTTGCCGTTCAGATCGTCGGGAAACTGGCTGGCGTGGAAGGCAAGCTCGCGCGCCACGTCGTAATAATGCGACTTGGCGACGATCCGCTCGGCGATGGCGCGCGCTTTGTCGTCCTGCGCCAGGTCGAGCAGCACTTCGGCCTTTTCCGGCTCAGGAATGCGCGCCGAACCGTAGATGACGAAGGTCGAGGCGATGTTCGCCTCGTCGAGCAGCAGCGAGGGCTTGAGCAGCTCGAGCTGGAACCGCACCGGCCGCAAATCCTCGCGCAACAGGAACTCCATGTCCTGGAACGCCAGTCGATAGGCGGGATGTTCGGTCTGGGGGGTCGACAGCTGCGCGCGGGCCGCTTCGGCTTCCTGCTTGGCCCCGCGGAACACGCGGGACGGTACTTTTGTATCGGTCATAGGTGGCGAAGTTGTAAGCACGCCTGCGAACAGCGGCAAGCGCCTTGCATCATCGGCACAGCGGCCGCCCGCCCATGTCGAGATGGAAGTGGTTGCGGTGCGCGGCGTTATAGTCGGGGCCGAGCGTGGTGACGAACCGTTTGCAGGCCGATCGGTGCACGATGCGCAGGAACTCGCGCACCTGCGGGTCGGTGCTGTTCCAGTCGCGCTCCAGCACGATTCGCCGTCCGTCGGCCAGGGTGAAGCTGCCGATATCGACGGCATTTGCCAGGCCATGTTCCGACACCCGCCCGGCGGAGCCTGCGCTGCCGCCGATGATCCCGCGACAGGCATAGGTGCCATAGCTGTCGATCCGGACCACCTCGCTGCCCAGGATCTGCCGTGCGGCGGGCCGGACGCCGTGCCGGACCCAGCCGACCAACGCGCGCGCCACCGGACAGCGTATCGCCTTCAACCCCGAAACCGGTGTGCCGATATCGAGCAGCTGCACCGCGCCCAGCACGACGCAGCCCGATCCATAGTCGCGATCGGGCAGCGGGCTGAACCGCACCTCGGCCCGCGACAGGTCGGCGAAGCATTGCTGCGTATCGCGCGGCGTCGCGCCCGGCAGCGTCACCGGACCCGACGGGCGCTGCGCAATGGGACGGGGCGGGGGCGGGGCGTCGCGGCGTTCGCCACCGACACAGGCGGACAACAGCAACAGGGCAAGCGGAATCGACCGGTGGAACGCAACCATCGGCCGATATCGTTTCACGACGCCCGCCACGCGACAAGCGCCCTGCGCCGGTCCGTGCAATCGATGCCATCGATCCGGTTGGGGTAACCGCTGTCACAAGGGATTGCCTGCACTAGTAGTTTTTGAATATGTACTACTTTCGGATGACCCGGTGACGGGCGACCTCACCCCGCGCGCCGGCAACGGACCGCTTCGCAAAGGAATGCAGCGTGACCATTCTCGTTCGAACCCTGTCCGATCGCGTGTTCGAAATCGTGCGGGAACGTATCGTCAGCGGCGCGCTGCCCGAAACCGTGCCGATCCGGCAGGATGCGCTAGCCAGCGAACTGGGCGTCAGCAAGATTCCCCTTCGCGAGGCACTCGCCCGCCTCGAACAGGAAGGCCTCGTCGCCGGACAGGCCAATCGCGGCTATACCGTGCGGCCGATGTCGGCGTTGCAGGCCGAGGAAATCTACGAACTGCGCATCGCGGTGGAACCGAGCGCCGCCGCCTATGCCGCGCGCCATGCCGATGATCGCCACCGCGCGGCAGCGGTCGAGGCGTTCGACCGGCTGAAGGATGGCAGCGACGCCGACCTGCTCGACGCGGCGGCGCGCAACCGCGCCTTCCACGCCGCGCTGGTGGCCGCCGCCGGGCGCGACCTGACGATCGAGCTGGTGCAGCGGCTGTCGGTGCTCGCCGAACGCTATGTCGTGGCGCACCTCCGTCCCGCCGGCCGCGGCGACCGCGCGCAGGAGGAACATCGCGCCTTGCTGGAGGCGTGGCTGGCGCGCGATGCCGACACGGTGCAGGCGATGCTCACCCGGCATCTGAACGACACGATCGAGGATCTGCGTGGCGAATTCGCGGCGGCGGCCGCCGCCTGACGCCGGGGTGGGCCGCCCCGTGGCGATCGGCTATAGCGCCGCGATGGTTCGCTTTCTCTCCGGCGTCGTCGCCCTCCTGCTCGTCGCCGCGCCCGCTGCCGCCCGCGACATCCTGTTCATCGGCAACAGTTTTACCTTCGGCGCAGGCTCGCCGGTTGAACACTACCGCCCCGCCAGCGTAACCGACCTGAACCGCGACGGGATTGGTGGCGTGCCCGCGCTGTTTCGCAGCTTCGCCGAACAGGCCGGGCTCGACTGGACGGTGTCGCTCGAAACCTCGCCGGGCAAGGATCTGGCGTTCCATTACGCCAACAAGCGCGCGGCGATCGACCGGCGCTGGGACGTGGTGATCCTGCAGGGCTATTCGACGCTCGACGCGGAAAAGCCGGGCGATGCGACGCGGCATGGCATTGCCGCCGGCCAGCTGGCGGCGCTGGTCCGCGCGCGCAATCCCAGGGCGCAGGTGAAGCTGGTCGAAACCTGGTCGCGCGCCGACCTGACCTATCGTTCCGGCAGCCGCTGGTCGGGCAAGCCGATCGCGACCATGGCGCAGGACCTGGCCGCCGCCAATCGCCGAGTCGCGCGGACGACCCCGGGAATCTCGGGCACGATCCCCGTGGGATTGGCGTGGAACCGCGCGATCGCAACCGGGGTGGCGGACGCCAACCCCTATGACGGGATCGATCCCGGCAAGCTCGGGCTGTGGGCCGACGATCATTATCATGGCAGCACCGCCGGCTATTATCTGGAGGCGTTGGCCGTCTTCGGTCGCGTCACCGGCTATGACGTCCGCCGCCTGGGTGCGAAGGAACGCTCGGCCGCCGATCTCGGCCTGACCGGGAACCAGGCGGTCGCGTTGCAGCGGATTGCGTGGGAAACGCTCCGCCGGAACCGCTGATGCGACGGCTGGCGATGGTTGCGTTGCTGCTGCTGGCCGGCTGCGGCGGCGGCGATGCCGACCGGGCCGGACGGTTGCGCAGCGTCGGACCGAACCCCGATCTGGCCGCGCTGCTGCGGGTCGCTAATGTCGATGCCGGCCGCCGCGCGTTCGGACAGTGCGCGGCATGCCATACCATCGGCGCAGGCGGGCAGTCGCTCGCCGGTCCCAACCTCCACGCCATGATGGGCCGCGCCGTCGCGAGCAACCCGCGCTTCGGCTATACCCAGGCGCTGATCGACCATGGCGGACGCTGGAATGCGGCGCGGATGGACGCATGGCTCGCCGCACCGGCGGGGGTGGTGCCGGGCACGCGCATGGCCTTTGCCGGCGTGCGCGACCCGATGGAGCGCGCCGATCTGATCGCCTATCTGCAGTCGGAGAGCCGGTAGCTACTCGCTCGCTGCCAGACGGGGGATCAGGTAGTTACAACTGATGCCCGGTCCGGTCGCGCTTGGTTGCCAGATAGCGTTCGTTGTGGGGGTTGGGGGGGAGATGGTGTGCAACCCGTTCGACCACGGTGATGCCGGTCGCCTCCAGCCCGGCGACCTTGGCCGGGTTGTTGGTCAGCAGGCGAATCTGCCGCTGGCCCAGTAACGACAGCATCCGCCCCGCCACCCCGAAATCGCGCGCGTCGATCGCGAAGCCCAGCCGGGTATTGGCGTCGACCGTGTCGAATCCCTGGTCCTGCAACGCATAGGCGCGCAGTTTGTTGACCAGTCCGATTCCGCGCCCTTCCTGCCGCAGATACAGCAGGATGCCCCAGTTCGCGTGCGATATGGCGTGGATCGCGGCGTGCAGCTGCGGCCCGCAATCGCATTTCAGGCTGCCCAGCACATCGCCGGTCAGGCATTCGCTGTGCAGCCGGACGAGCGGCGGGCGCCCGTCGGGCTGGCCGATGACCAGTGCGACATGCTCGCCCGCCGCATCGGGCGTGCGGAAGGCGACGATCTCGCTCTGCTCGGCACCTGCCACCGGCAGCTTCGCCCGCGCGACGATGGCCAACCGGTTCGCATCCTCATGCGCGTCGATCGCCGCCGGAGTGATCGTCACCTCGGCGCCCGTACCACCCGCAAAGAAGGCCGGCAGCAGCCCCGCGACTCGCGCCAGCCGCAGCGCGGCGGCGGCGGCAAGCGGGGCGGGCGAGTCGATCCCGCGAAACGGCCCCTTCATCGGCGTGGCGAGATCGAGCTGCGGATCGGCCAGCGCGGTCGCGGCGGCGAAATCGGTCCATGCCTCGCGCCGGATCGACACCGGCTGGTCTGGCTCGGCCGCCGCGCGCTGGTTGACGATGCGCAGCGTTTCCGCCCGCCCGAACGACAACAGGATATGCGCCTGACCAACGGGGTCGAACCGCGCCAGCCGTTCGGCGTCCGCCGTCTCGATCGGCAACAGCGTCAGCGCCGTCTCGCCGGGCGCCGCGATCGCGATCGCCCAGCCGCGGCGAAGCGCATCGATCGCGCGGGCAACGTCGCGGGTTTCGCTCAAAATGCGAACTCGGTGACGATCGGGATATGGTCGCTGGGCTTCAGCCAGTTGCGGCAATCCTCGTGGACGCGGTGCGCCGTCGCCTTGGCCGCCACGTCGCGGCTGGCCCACATATGGTCGAGTCGCCGCCCGCGATCCGACGCCGCCCAGTCCTTCGCGCGGTAGCTCCACCAGGTGAACAGCCGCTCGGGCGCCGGAATGAACTGCCGCCCCAGATCGACCCAGTCGTTCGCCGCCTGCAACCGGCCCAGCGCCTCGACCTCGATCGGGGTATGGCTGACGACGTCGAGCAGCTGCTTGTGGCTCCACACGTCGCTTTCCAGTGGCGCGATGTTGAAGTCGCCGACCAGCAGCGTCGGGATGCCCGCCAGCCCCGCCGACCACGTCGTCATGCGTTCGATGAAGTCCAGCTTCTGCCCGAACTTCGGATTCACCTCGCGGTCGGGCACGTCGCCGCCCGCCGGGATGTAGACATTCTCGATCCTGAGCCCATTGGCCAGCCGCACGCCGATATGCCGCGCCTCGCCATTGGCCTGCCAGTCGAGCCGGTCATCCTCGGCCAGCGGCACCTTCGACACGACGGCGACCCCGTGGTGCATCCGCTGCCCGTTGATCGCGATATGGGTATAGCCCAGCCGCCGCAGCGGATCGTGCGGGAAATCCTGGTTCACCACCTTCGTCTCCTGCAGGCACAGCACGTCGGGCTGCGCCTCGCGCAGGAATTTTTCGACAATGTCCATGCGGAAGCGGACGGAATTGATGTTCCACGAAGCGACCGAAAGCGTGTCCATGGCCACCGCCTGTATCGCCGCAAATGCGCTCGCGCCAGATGGCGGACGGCGCAAAAGGAAAGGCCCCCGCTCCGGGGGCATGGAGCGAGGGCCGACCTAGCGTTGGTCACGCAGGCGGGCGTTGGAGACCCGGGCAACAGGGGGGAAAATCCCGGACGCGCCCCAACGCCGCAGAAACGTTCATAGGGTCAGAAACCTGTCGCCAAGATGAACGTCATGCGTATTTTTTGGAATTTGGCCGTATTGGCTGGCTTTGAACCATGGTGCGGTACCGGCCCACTCCCCCACTCCCCCAC